>JAWOGN010000067.1:0-47530 GCA_046496815.1 Desulfatiglandaceae bacterium | reverse complement strand
TAATCCGCGTGCCCCGGACAGTCTACATGCGCATAATGCCGATTCCCCGTCTCATATTCCACATGCGCCGTCGCAATCGTTATCCCACGCGCCTTCTCCTCAGGCGCCTTGTCTATCTCATCAAACGGAATATAATCCGCCATCCCGCGCTTCTCTAAATGCTTCGTAATCGCCGCCGTCAACGTCGTCTTCCCATGATCTATATGCCCGATCGTCCCTACGTTTATGTGCGGCTTCGTCCTCTCAAATTTCTTCTTCGACATCTCTTATCCCTCCTTGACGGATCAAAATTCCGTGTTCTATGAATCTCCGCCTGCCATCCTGCCGTCGCTGCGCACTGCTGAAGGTTTCCTATGGAGCCCACGACCGGGATCGAACCGGTGAACCTCATCCTTACCAAGGATGTGCTCTACCTACTGAGCTACGTGGGCCTGCATCGACGAAGAATTCCCTGCAACCTCAAAAGATGCGTGACCGCGATGTCTAAATTTTGGGGAGCAAACACATCTGTTACGCGCTTTTCAGAGCCCCCGCGCGAATAACTGGAGCGGGAAACGGGATTCGAACCCGCGACCCTCAGCTTGGAAGGCTGACGCTCTAGCCAACTGAGCTATTCCCGCTTCTGCGTCTTAATTCATAAAATGCTCGGGATTTTTCAGGCGGAAGGCTCCTTAAGTCGGACCTCTGAGATTTGCAAATTCAGCGCACCGGCCCGCCTCGCCCGAACGAGCGCAGCACCGATCCACCGAAGGATAGCGTACTGGTGGAGAGGGGAGGATTCGAACCTCCGAAGGCTGAGCCGGCAGATTTACAGTCTGCTCCCTTTAACCACTCGGGAACCTCTCCGCGAATATCCTTTTTTGTATGAACTGCACACCACGCATTCGAATATATTTCATGAACCGCGCCTGGAGCCAGCGAAGGGAATCGAACCCCCGACCCACTGATTACAAATCAGTTGCTCTGCCATCTGAGCTACGCTGGCAAACAAGCCAAAAAATTGCAAATTCTAAAACTAATTTTATTTTTAAGTTATTTCAATGTCGAAAAAAACAGATTAAATATCGTTTTGGGTAGAAATTCTTAGGATAGCTAGCCAAAATGAAGATTTTCTTTTAATTTATCAGTCTAACGACGTTTTTCAAAATTGTTGATGAACACACATCCACCGCGTCTAAAAACAGATTCAAGTCGCTTTTTAATAAATGGTATATTTCCGAATGTCAATCCCTATTCCCCCAAAAATCAATATATAATGTTTGGATTAAAAGCTTGAACCGTTGTCGGCTTTATGATATCAAAACCCAATTTCCGGAGTCTTCTGAAAAACTGTTCACAAATTCTGAATGTTGAGGAGGTAAAAAAATGGCAGCTTTAGCTGGAGGAATCGCCGCACTGATACTGGGAATCATCGGAATCATTGTATGGTGGGGAGAGTTTATTGATCTTCTGATGGGAGGCATACCTCTCATTTTGATCATGGGGGGCGCTTTGGCCGCTTACCTTGGCTTTGAGGAAATCAAGGACAAACGCACCGCAGAAACATTCGAGGACCCGAGCGAAAATAAACTTCAGAAGGAAGTTGAAGACCTTAAGAAAGAAATCAAAGATTTGAAAGAGGAAAAGCCAACGCCCGAGGGCGAGCAAAAAAGCGAAAACGCCTAACAAGAAAATCGTTGAGAATGTCTCCGGACTTCACCAAAAATTCGGTCCGGAGACAAACAGGCCTTCTGCATTAAGTGAGTATTTCCAGGCCGCTGAAAAAATAGCCGATTTCAAATTGGGCGTTCTCTGAGGAATCAGATCCGTGGACCACATTTTTTTCGATATCCGTTGCAAATTCGTATCTGATGGTGCCCTGTTCGGCTTCCTTAAAATTGGTTGCCCCCATGATTTCTCTGTATCGGTTGATTGCGTTTTCCCCTTCCAAAATCATCACGATACAAGGGCCGGATGACATAAAATCAGTGACGCTCTCATAAAATGGTTTGCCTTCATGAACTTGATAGAAGCCTTGGGCTTGGCGCTTGGTCATCTGTATCATTTTCATGGCCACGATTGTTAGACCCACCCCTTCCAATCGTCCGATGACCTTCCCTATGAGATTTCTCGACACCCCGTCCGGCTTAATAATGGATAAGGTTCTCTCTTTCATGGATACATAACCTCCTGGTCTTTTAAATCCTTGATTGCCATGCCTTGTCGATATAGAGGGCCTTTATAAAAACAAAGACCTCCGATCCGTCAAGCAATTTTTTCGACATCCAAAGCGGGACGCACGCCGGATCGTTATGCCGCCCAAAAGAAAGGATAACAAAGTATGATTCAAGAAAACCGTCCGACCGATGGACCGCAGCCTTTGAGGATGGATTCCAATCATGTATTCAGATTTGATTGTCATCCGGGTGTTTCCTGTTTCACCCATTGCTGCCGGGATATCACCATTGTCTTGACACCTTATGATGTCTTGCGCCTAAAACAGTCCCTCGGGATCTCCTCCGATGAATTTCTGGATAAATACGCCATAGTAATCCCCAAAAAGAAACGCCTGATTCCGTTGGTCATCCTCAAAATGAATGAAGCAGACAAGCGGTGTCCTTTTGTAAAGCAGCAAGGATGTATTGTGTATGAGGATAGACCCTGGCCTTGCAGAATGTATCCGCTGGATGTGGCGGATGACGGAACCTTTCACTTGATCACGGACGCCTCCACGTGTGAGGGGCTCAATGAAGAGAACGAGCAAAAGATAGCCGATTGGCTCAAAACCCAAGGCCTAGAGCCCTTTGATGAGATGAATGAAATTCTCTCCGGCATTACCTTCACGCTTCATGGCGAGGAATTTAAGGGCATTGACAACCCCAAAGTAGCCAAAATGGTATTCATGGCGTTGTACAATCTAGACAAATTCAAAGAATTTGTGTTCAAAAGCACGTTTCTGAACCGCTTTCACGTGGAGCCCGAAACGATAGAAGCGATTAAGACCGATGATTGTGAACTTCTCAAATTTGCATATGACTGGATCAAGTTCGGACTTTTTGGTGAAAAGTTATTTTGGGTAAAAGAGCAGCCTTCGCAGCAGAGTTTTCCGGGTAAACAGGAGTGACCCACTACCTCGTTTGCACGGCCCACTTCATTGGCCGGGAGGCTGTCCGAGAATGAGGTATTATTTCCGAAATCAAGGAAGGCGGAAATGATAATTACAGGAATACCGGGGAGTATTTTGAGAATTGGTATAAATTCAGCATTGAAATCTCGTGTTGGAGAACGTTGAAATCTTTTTGAGAAGACCTGAAAGGATTCGCTTAAAAGACGCACTCCGTGATAACATGAATAAACTCAAAACGGACACGCCATTCAAAGCCCTGACCGGAAACAAATTCAAGTTTCGGTGTCATCCGGGGATCCCGTGCTTTACCGAATGCTGCGCCGATCTTAATTTGGTTCTCACACCCTATGACGTTGTTCGAATGAAGCATAAGTTGAAGCTCTCTTCCCAGGATTTCTTGGAACGCTACACAACAACAAAAATGGACCGTCGATCGCGTTTCCCGATGATTCATCTCAAAATGACACCCGACAAACATAGAACCTGCCCTTTCGTGTCACCCCGTGGGTGCCGAATCTATGAAGATCGCCCCGGAGCCTGCCGGATCTATCCTTTGGGAAGAGCCGCCCTAAAAGTAAACAGAGAGCCAAATACCAGGGAAAAGTTCTTCGTTGTGGCGGAGAAGCATTGTCTCGGCTTTCAGGAGGAAAAAGAATGGACAGTCGACGAATGGATGAAGAACGAAGGGGTGGATGAATACAACGTAATGAACGACCAGTGGCTGGAAATCATTACTTCCTCAATGGCCCTCGGCCCGGAAAAAGAGGTGCCTCGGAAAATACAAATGTTCTTAATGGCCTCATACAATCTGGATACATTCAGGCAGTTCGTTTTCAAAAGCAAGTTCTTCGAACGCTTCACAGTCCCGTCGGCTTTAAAGAAAAAACTGGCCGTGGATGATATTGAATTGATGAAATTCAGTTTCAAATGGCTAAAATTCAGCCTTTTCGGCGAAAGGACCCTACAAATAAACCCCCGGCATTGATCCAATCGATCAATCCTTCGTATTTCTGGGACCGATATAACCGGGCAGATTACAAATTAACGTATCAATCTCCCGACTCCTGCTGCTTAAAAACCGCATGATGCGATTGGACTTGGATCTCAAGACCAAACGATTCCCTTCTTGTATCTCACTTCCCTTTATCAACATCCCGTTTTGATAGAGATAAAGTATAATTGAATCATCTGCATCCAACTGAACATCAAACTTCTGTTTGAGATGGTTGAGCCAGTAGCCGTATTCCTCCGGGTGTTCCAGGTGCTCACGAGGCACATTGAGCTCCAGGCCCAACGGCTCGAGCGCCCCGGGCATCAATTTGGATCCTCCCAAATAATCAAGCACGTGTGCCAGTTCATGAATTAAGGTTGAATCATCTATGTCTGGAGAAAGGGCGACATAAACATTGTGGGGATCGGTTGGTTCGGTCTTGTAAAGATTGATGAAAACACCCCCGGGTTTCCCCTTCGCTGCCTTGGGATGACTGCTGCCGAAAATGTTTAGGTCCGCGTACGTTTGTAAATCCACGAACCGAATATTTGTATGATTTCCCGTGAGCTCCTCAATATCCAGAGCATCCGCCATTTCCCTTGACCGGCCGTAGCTCACTTCCGGAAGAGCGGTAATCATGGCACTTTTCTCAACCGACACCTCCCCCATTCCCTCCATAGCCAGCTCGTCTTCTCTCCCCATGTGGCATTTCTTAAACTTCTTTCCACTTCCACAGGGGCATGGGTCATTTCTTCCAATTTTTATCACACGTCACCCAATCTACTTTTTACCATGTTAGTCAGCATGGATGATTTATTGTTTGCACACTTCTTTTGTGGGTCTCCACCCCTTATTCATCTTCATCAATGACTTGGTTCTTATGCGCCTCGTATGACCAGACCGGAAGCGGCCCGGATGTACCGGTCTCCGGATTGACGCTATGCCTGTAAGAGGCCTTAATCTTTTGAGACTCCATCATCCAATCCCAACCTCTGATAAAATAAGGACATTCATCATTAAAACAAACCCAATGGAATGGGGAGGACCATGTAGAGGCCTGCGGGGTTTTCCATTTTTTCATTTCCGCACCGCAATGGGGGCATGTGGGGGGGGGCTGCTGGTTCATTTTTTTCTCCGATCACCTGAAAGCTGAGATAAATAAAAATTCAACGCGTCCAATTATTCTATCAAAAAAAGAGTCGAAACGCATGGATCTCACCCCGTCGTTTCAGCGCTTAAATCCGGAATTAAGCCGAAGCCTCGGAAGCTTCCGCTGCCCCCTTCTGTTCACCATGATACTGCGCTTTTACCTGGGTGAGGAAAAGGACGACCGGTCGGTAGGCCAAGTGTGCCCATTTTGCAAAGGGCACTTCAAGAACGAGCATTGGGACTGCCACCATCATATGGAGCACGTAGAGGACATAGGTCGTCATGGGCCAATCCAAGAGCCGTGTGAAGTGTATAAAAATCCCCGTCAGTGTGGTAAGCTGCAGAAGAATCAGAAACATCCAATCGGTTCCATGAGAGTTCTTATAGGGAGCCTTGTTTTTCTTCAACCGTCCGATAAGGGCATAGGTGGTGCCGTAAAGCAGCGCAAAGGTCGCATAGTATCCCAAAAGACGGATGGGATGAAAAAAAGGATAAATCACATCCCGCTGAAACATAATCTGATCCCACGACAGGCCGATGACGTGGATGCCGCCGGCAAGAAATACCACCACCAGCAGGAATACGGTGCTGTAACCCGTCATGATCAAAAGATGCACAACCCATTGCATTCGGTCATCGCATTCACTGAATTTCTTTTGGGTGATAAAGTGAATCACGAGTTCTTTCGCTTGCTCAATATAGACTCGAAGCGGGATCTTTTTCAGTAAATCACCCATCACAAATCGAACACAACGCCACGTGTTGCTGAGCAGCAGGAATGTGAGAATGGCTGCCATAATCAGGTCGGCGATCTCAATGGCCGGTGCGGGCCACACGGAATTGAGATGCGCATGTTCCATGTTGGGATTGCTTGCCGTGAAAATCGTAAGCAACAGCCCGACAACCACCGCCGCAATAGCGATGGCGATAATCTCAAACCGCTTAGAAGTGTAGAATCTGCGCGCAAACCCCGTCCAATCATATTGGGATGTCAGGTACCGGCGCATGGCCATCATGGCTTCCCCGGGATCCGCTCCCCTCGGGCAATTGTCCGAGCAGTTTCCACAATAATAGCAAAGCCATGGCTCAGGGCTCTTTAAAATCTTGTCTTTAAGACCCATCTGGGCATACTTGAGTAATCTCCTGGGAAACGGATTCTCAGGCGTAGAAAGTGGGCAGACTGCCGTGCAGTTTCCGCAGTGAAAGCATTTCTTGGCATCTTCGAGTCCAAACGCCCTCAGATCCTTCATCAGATTCGGATCGACTTTGACACTCATGCTTATTCCTCCTCATCGCCTCTCTACGAAGCGCACCTCTCGAAAACTACCATCCCTTGAATGGGTTGGGTCCGACTTCATCAATCTTCTTGGCAAATTCATCCAAAAGGGCAGGGAGCCTGTCGTAATCTATAATCGAAACGGTTTCGTATCGTACTCTATCAGATTCCAGTGCCAGCCTGTCGAGTGTTTCTGAAACCTTACTCAAACGGATGTCTGCCAACTCACTTCCTTTCACAAAATGGCATTGATAGTCATCGCCGTGTTTGCACCCAAGAAGGATCACACCATCAATGCCTCTTGACATGGAGTCGGCAATCCAGACGAGGTTCATGGAGCCAAGGCATCGCATGGGAATCACCCGCACCCATGGATTGTAGTTCATACGGTGAAGCCCCGCCATGTCGAGGGCCCCATACGCATCGTTTTCACAGGCCAGTACCAAAATGCGGGGCTTCTCCTCATCTTCCTCCGGGACCTCTATCGCCTTGATCATGGCTCCGATCATGGCAACCGAGTAGTTTTTAAAGGAAATGATTCGTTCCGGGCAGGCTCCCATGCAAACACCGCAACGGCGGCAGCGGGTAGGCTGGGGCAAGGGATTAAATTCCGCATCTTCGTTGATGGCCCCGAACGGGCACTCCACGGTGCACCGTTTGCACTGCGTGCAACGCTGCATGGCAAACTCCGGAAAACTCAGGTCTCCCGCCCGGGGATGCACTGCAGCCCCCCGGGAAGTCAACTCGATACATTGAATGGCCTTCATAACCGCACCGGCCGCATCCTCCTTCGAGGACCCGATACCCATTGGACGACGCACGCAACCTGCCGCATAAATACCGGTGCGCCGGCTTTCATATGGAAAACAAATGAAATGAGAATCGGGAAAATCATAACGGAGTGCGGGAAGTTCCGGTCCCTGGCGGTATTCCAAGTTCAAAATATTTGAACGCCTGATGACATCCAGGGGGACTTCCAATTCTTCTTCTTCCTTTTTCTCTTTCTCCTTCTTTTCTTTTTCCTCCTTCGCGATATCCTTTCCAAAGGCGGTCACGGGCACCATCCCCGTGGCGAGCACCACCAGGTCAAGACTATCCAAGAGAACAACCTCTCCAAGCATTTCGTCTTCTGCTTCCACAGCCAACGACCCACCGTTTGCCATAACCTGAGGGTCCTGACAACGGATAAAGATTACCCCCGCTTCCTGGGCCTTTCGGTACAGATCCTCTGCCTGCCCGGGGGTGCGCATTTCCTTGTAAACAACAAAGATATTGGCATCCGGATTTTGTCCCTTTATCCGCAAGGCCTGTTTCAATGCCGTGGTGCAACAAACAGTGGAACAATACGGCAAATGCCTCGCGTCTCTTTGCCCCGCGCACTGCAGAAAGGCGGCATTGACAATGTCCTTTCCATCGCTGGGACGCGCGATATGCCCTTCTTTGAAACTCTCTTCAAAAATTGCGTTGGTGATCACATTGGGGGAGGTCCCAAATCCCAATTTTGCATCCAGCTTCTTCGGATCGTAAGGCTCCCAACCGGCCGCAACAACCACGGCGCCCACGCGATGTTTCGACGTTGATCCGTTTTGACTGATGGTAACATCAAAAAGCCCGGGACTCCCTGCTGTCTTTTCAACGCTCGCACCCGTATAAGCTGTAATTTTTTCGTGCCGGGTAACCGCCTCAATCAAATCACCCAGCGGATTATCCTGCGGAGCCTTATAAGGAAATGTCGCGATTTGTTTTACGTTTCTCTGGAACCCCCCCAGCTCCGGGGCTTTTTCCACCAAAACGACTGAATAGCCGGCTTTAGCTGCGGCCAAAGCGGAGTTCATTCCCGTTAGACCACCCCCGACCACAAGGATGTCTCTTGAGATCTCCGCTTCAGGTTTGTAAGCTTCCGGCAACTCCATGTTTTTCACCTTGGCCATACTCATCCGCAGATAATCTTCCGCCATCATCTGGGTATTTTCATCTCCCGGTTTGTGACACCATGCCACCTGTTCTCGCAGATTCACCCGGTCCACGATACAATTCTCGAAATCAAACACATCATACATAACCCGGTGAGAGCAGGCCGCAATGATCAAAGCGTTGGCCGCTTCTTCCTCGATATCTTTTTTGATGAGTCCCGCGCCTTCTTGACTGCACAGGTTGGGATGATGCCGACAAATGGGAATACTGCCTTCATCCCGGGCCACCTTCCCCAACTGTTCTATATCAAGGGCATCTCCAATGCCACATCCCGAGCAAATGTAGACTGCGGTCTTTTTTTCCATTGAGTTACCTCCTCGCGATGGATTGAATGGCTTTCAGGGCCGCTGCGGTCCCATCCTGAACCACCTCGGAAACAAAGGTGGGCGTCCTGACGCATCCCGCAGCATAAATACCCGGCTTTGTGTCCTGCGATGCCACGAACCCATAATCGTCATAAGGAACATCGAAGGGGACCGGGGTCTCAGAGGTATTGGGCTGCATTCCGGTTGCCAGGACAACCAGATCCGCAGACAGCTCATGCAGCGATTCCTTCGTCGTGTCTTCGACACGCAAGACGAGGCCCCGGGAATCCTCACCCGGTGTGATCTTGGCCACTTTACCTTTAAAGAACCGGATGTTTTCGTCCTGTTTGACCGTGGTATAAAAATCTTCCAGACGATCGGTTGCCCGGATGTCGATAAAGAAGATATAGACTTTGGCCTCCGGGTATTGTTCCCGCACATAGTTGGCCTGTTTCATCGATGCCAGACAGCAAATCCCGGAGCAATAGGGGAGATGATTTTCATCTCGAGAGCCGGCACATTGAACGAACGCGACCGTCTCAGGCGCTCTGCCGTCGGACGGACAGAGGATTTTCCCTTGTGTTGGACCGGTCCAAGACGCCATTCTCTCCATCATGACATTGGTGATTACATCGGGGTATTGACCAAACCCATAGGTTTCCAGCCGGTTCGCGTCATAGGGTTTCCACCCTGTCGCCCACACAATGGCACCCACCTTCAAATCCACCGTTTTAGGCGCCATCTCCAAATCGATGGCGTCGTAGGGACACGCCTCTTTTACCTTTTGTGCCTCATCACTTCGGACCAGGACCGGGTCCAATACATATCGCATGGGAAAGGCCATGTCATGCGGCAGATACGCCGCTTTGGTCTTATCCATGCCGTAATTGAACGCATTTTCGATCTCCAGGGTGCAGGCCTCGGCGCATTTACCGCAGCCTGTACATTTCTCATTGACATACCGTGGGCTTAATTGAATCCTGACATCAAAATTTCCTTCCGCTCCGGAAATGCTTTCCACCTCCGCCATCGTGAAGAATCGGATTTTGGAATTCTGTTTTATCCGTCGAAAATTTATTTCCAGGCCACAATAAGGTGGGCAAAGTTTTGGAAAATAGTGGTGAAGCTGAGCCACCCTGCCCCCCAGATAGGGGTTTTTCTCAACGATGATGGTATCATAACCCGCTTCTGCGGCCTCGATGGCTGCTGTAAGCCCGCTCATGCCGCTTCCGACTACCAGGATGCTTTGGGTTTCCGTGTTTGCCATACTTTTCCTCCTCCACTAAAAATACACCGCCCCCTCCCCAAAGTCGGCGGGGAACTTCTCATTCGCTCGCCTCGCCGCTACCAACGATCCCCCCGGTAAAGAAGCCTTGAAAACAAGCTTGGAATCGTCTGCCAAATCACCACGCCTACACCATGGTGTATTTTGGACCGCCTCCCCCCTCCGGTGGGACCCAGGTTATAATTTCATACGGATCTTTTATGTCACAGGTTTTGCAGTGGACACAATTCGAAAAATTCAGCTTCATGTGCGGCTCACCCGTTTCTTCGTCGACTTCCATCTCATACACATTGGCTGGACAAAACCGCGTACAAGGGTTTTGGTACTCTTCCCTGCACCTTGTGTAACAAATATTCAAATCTGCGATCTTTAAGTGCGCCGGCTGCTGTTCCTCATGCGTTGTGCCCGAGTAATAGACATCCGTTTCCTTATCAAACGAGCGTTTTCCGTCAAATTTGATATCTCCCATCTGTTCCTTCGTCGGGGAATCCGTGCCGTAGAGATCGGAAACCGTATGGAGCCGACTCCAATCGGTTTCAGCACTCAGGCGATTTTTCAGAATCCTGCCGCCCAGCACATACTGAAACCCCGCTTTGATCATGGCACGCCACAACCCCTTTTGAAAGGCTTGATGAAAGTTTCGACTCTTGTAGAGTTCTTTAACAACCTCGCTGTCGTAGAGAGCGGCTTCATATGCATTCAGCTGCGGTTCTGAAAAGTCCCCTTTCAGGAGGGCCTGGAAAATGGCTTCCGCAGCCAGCATTCCCGACCTCATAACAACATGTAAGCCTTTGATCTTCTGACTGATAAAGAGGCTTGCCGAATCCCCGACGATCAGGGCGCCTTCCATGGTAAGCTTGGGGATGGAAAAATACCCGCCTACGGGAACAGTTTTGGCGCCGTACTGGGTCACCTTTCCGTCTTTCAATAACTCCGCCAGGTAAGGGTGGAGTTTGAATTTCTGAAATTCACGATGGGGATCCAAGAAAGGATCTTCATAATCCAGACCGGTCAGAAGACCGACTGAAACCTGATTGTTTTTCATTCCATAAACGAATCCACCGCCATAGGTGTTGCTTTTGTGGGGATATCCCATGGTATGGATCACCTCTCCCGGTTGAATCCGCCCCTCAGGGATCTCCCACACCTCTTTCACGCCTACCACATAACTCTGCGGATTCTTTCCATCGTCCAACGCAAACTTCTCTATCAATGTCTTGACAAGGCTCCCCCTGGATCCCTCCCCGAAAACGGTTACCTTGGCTCGCAGGTCGATGCCCGGTTCGAAATTACGCTTCTTATTTCCCTCTGCATCAATCCCTTTATCACCGGTCCGCACACCGATCACCCGGTCACCCTCGTAGAGCACCTCCGTTCCCGCAAAACCGGGAAAGATATCAATACCGTCTTCCTCCACGAGCCGGCTCAGCCATGCCGTCAACTTGGACACAGAGACCACGTAGTTTCCGTGATTGTTGAGGAAAGGCGGTGTGATGGGGAACTTGAATCTTCCATTCCGGGTAAGGAAACAGACCGCTTCTTTCTTGACCTCACCCTCCAGGGGAGCCTCTTTTTCAAGAAAATCGGGAATCAGTTCTTTGAGAGCGACAGGATCCATCACCGCACCTGAGATGCCGTGGGCGCCCACATAGGAACCTTTCTCCAATACGGCGATCATGATCTCATCCAGTTTTTTTCCGCTGCCCTCTGTCTCTATCCGCTTGTTATGCTGCTTTATGAGATTTGCAAGATGAAGAGCGCTGCTCAAACAGGCAACACCGCCCCCCACAAAAAGTACGTCAACCTCCATGACATCTCTTTCTTCCACCGCTGAATTCTCCTCCTCATTCGGATCTATCGACAACAATCAATTCCAAAGTTTTCAAGCATCGCTGAGCGACTTAAAAGATGCTTCGCTCACTCCGGATTTATGATGAAAACACATTTTGTGCCTAATTTCACATGGCGTTCTATAGCATACCCCTCGGAGCCGTTTCAAGCCTATTTTTCGGAGGCTCAGCTCGACTCACTCTTGGGAGTCTTTCTCCATGCAACAGCGGGGGTAGGAATTAAAGAAAGGTCTCAAGTCAAGCGTCTTTCGCATAAATTGGGGAAATAGCCGTTCTCGGTCAGCAAAATGATCAAAAATACCCCGGCCACACGTCATTCGCGTGGCCGGGGCATGTCAGCGGTTCACATTCGGGTTAGACACCGGGAATGTTCCAGATATCCTTCTTCATCATTTCCCACTCGCCGGTACCGGGATCCCAGCGGCAGTTGACAAAGCAGAGCCAGTTTTCATCATCCATTTTGGGCGTATCCGCTCTAAAATAGTAGCCCGGCCATCGGGTCTCCTCTCTGAACAGCATACTCCGAATATGGGACTCCGCAATCCACATCCTCTGGGTGTTTTCCCAGGCCCTTGTGAGTTCATGCAGATCCCGTGCAGCCTGCTTGCCGGCATCCTCTTTCAAAAGGCTCATCAGTTCCAAGCCCCTTTCAAGCAGTGCCTTGCTCGTCTTAAACGCCGCAGTCACACCACCGGCGTACTCATCCATGATCTTCTGCAGACGATGGAGAAACTGCCTCGGCATGATATAGGCGGTGTTTATTTCAGGATCCGTCATTTTGCCCTTGTTTTCTACCATTAAATCCATGGGCGTCAGGATTTCTTTCTTGAGCTCCTCCACCCTGGCCATGTCCACAGTCGGTTCCTGACCCTTTTCCAAGATATACTTGATTGCTGCCTTTCCGGCGATTCGCCCCTCAGTGTGTGAACCTGAGGAGAACTTGTGGCTGGAAGCGCCCGAGCCATCACCGACGGCGAATAGGCCGTCCGCGGTGGTCATGTTGGCATAACCCCATTTGTAGGGGGTGTCCATGTCCTCAGGACCGCTGACCCAGGCGCCGGATGCGCCGGAGTGTGAGCCGATGAAGTAAGGCTCGCAGGCCGCGATCTCGGAGTGTTTCTCTTCCGGCTTGACATTCAGAGAAGCCCAGAGAATGGCCTGGGAAATGGTCATATCAAGAAAGTCCTCCCACGCCTCTGATTCCAATTCCTTCATCTTTCGCTTGAATGCCTTCGGATCATCCTTAGACTCATGAGCGATCTTCTGGATGGCCTCATCCGTTTCCATGTAAAGGGGTCCGAGGCCCGCATCCACATCCAGCATCCCGAGATAATTCCGAAGGTTGGCCGGGATCGGTTTGGCGAGACCATACGGTGCCCAATTTTGGAGCTCGTCTACCCGCTCCACCATGTAGTCGCCGCCCTCGGCGCTTATCGCACGGGATTTAAAGAGCAGGAACCACGCACCCACAGGACCGTACGCATCCTTAAACCGAACAGGGATGAAACGCACTTCCTGGCAGGTCATCTCCGCACCGGCCCGGATCGTAAAGTAGGCACTGGAGCCTGAGTTAAAAGGCGGATACCAGGAACGGCCAAAACCCTCACCCACGGATCTGGGTCGAAACACATGGACGGCGCCGCCCATACCGACGACAACGGCCTTGGCCTTGAACACATAGAACTTATTTTCGCGGGTGCTGAATCCTACCGCTCCCACGCACCGGTTGCCGTCCATAAGTGGGTCAACAATGAAAACCCGCTCATAGAGCTCACCGCCTGCTTCCGCAAGCGCATTCTTGGCTGCCTCAGCGATGATGATCTTGTAGGATTCCCCATTGATCATGAGCTGCCAGCGGCCTTCATGCACGTACTTCCCCTCTTCATCTTTCCAGATCTTGAGGCCCCATTTCTCAAACAGGTGAACCGTGGAGTCCACGTGGCGGGCGATGTTGTAAACCAGATCCTCCCTGGAAACACCCATCAGGTCTTGACGCACATACCGGATATAGTCCTCGACCGTGTTTTCGCCATCTTTAACGCCCACATACTGGTTGATGGCCGAAAGCCCCATGGCGACGGCACCACTTCTGTCCAAGGCCGCCTTGTCCACCATAACGACTTTTAGGCCGTTTTTCTTGGCCCAATACGATGCCTCGGTAGCCGCACCGCATGCTGAAAACCCCCCACCAACGATCAGGAGGTCGGTACTCACTTCCACTGTCTCAAAATTTGCCATATTTATTTACCTCCTTTGTGTTTTATTTTGGGGTGGGGATAGCATCGAGTCCCAGCGACTCCGGCTCGGTCGCCAGCGCTTCACTGTTGATATCATCATGGGTGGCGAACCCGCCCAATGGGTCTGCCGACCCTTCAGGGGTGGTTCTGGTGGGGAACTTAAACCGTTTGATGGAGCCATCCCGAAACTTGACCGTCCACATGATGTCTTCGGACCCTCTCAACGGCGTGGCACTGGCGCCCAACGGTACGAAATCGGCATACCCGCGAACATCCATTGCCTGCTGAGGACACAGCTTGACACAGCACATGCATTCCCAGCACATCTGAGGGTCGCGGTTGTAAGCCTTCATTTCCCCATAACCGGCCGAACCATCCATGTCCAGCACCATGAGGTCGTTGGGGCAGATGTACATACACGCGGTCCGGTCCTGCCCTTTACAACCGTCACACTTTTCTGTAATCACGTAACTTGGCATTATTATTCCTCCTGATTTAACAAGTTAAAAAAGCCGAATGCAAACAAACGAAAATTTCCTGATTACCACCTCCTTTCTTTTGCTGCTATTTCTTTACATCCCCGGTCGCAGCGCCGTGTAGCTTAATCTCGACCTTCTCGTCTACTTTCTGATAATAGTCTTGAAGAATTGCCACAACCTCGGGTCGGGAAAATTCCGCAGGAAGTTCGCCCCCCTCCGAGAGCGTCTTTCTGACCATGGTCCCGGATAACAGCAACCGGTCCTCCTTACCATGGGGGCATGTTCTCATGGAGGCCATACCGCCGCACTTGTAGCAGTGAAAGGTCCAATCGATATTGAGGTTCTGGCACTTGAGCGCACCCTCCGGTAGCTGGTCAAAAATCTTCTGTGCATCAAAGGGGCCGTAGTAATCCCCCACACCCGCATGGTCACGTCCGACAATGAGATGACTGCAACCGTAATTCTGGCGGAACACGGCATGCAGGAGGGCTTCCCTGGGACCGGCATACAGCATTTCCATGGGATAGCCGCCCTGGACTACGGTACCCTTTACAAACCAGTTATCCACGAGAACCTGTATCGCCTGCACCCGCACGTCAGCCGGAATGTCACCCGCCTTGAGCTTGCCCAACAACTGGTGAATGTACAGCCCGTCCATTACCTCTACGGCGATCTTGGCCAGAAACTCATGGGAACGATGCATGGGATTGCGGAGTTGCAAGGCGGCAACCCGCTTCCATCCCAAGTCTTCAAACATCTTCCGGGATTCAACAGGTCTCTGATAAATTCCTTTAAACTGCTCGGGATAATAGCCTTCGCTTAAGACTTTGACGGGCCCCGCCAAATTATAGTTGGGTTGGGCCATCACCTTGGCCACACCCGGGTGCTCCGTATCCGTTGTCGTATAGATGGATTGACTCTCGTGAGCTTTATCAATCGTGTACTTCTCGGACACCTGGATGGTCGCCATAAGGGCACCCGTCTCACCATCCACCAAGGCCAGTTCATCCCCCTCCTTGACCGCTTCATCATTCGCGGAAAGCGTAACAGGCACGGGCCAGAATGTGCCGTCTGCCAGGGTGAAATCGTCGCACACTCCCTGCCAGTCCGCTTTTGTCATAAATCCGGTAAGCGGGGTGAATGCCCCGATTCCCATCATGACAAGATTGGAGCTCTCTTTGGATGTGACCCTGATCTGCTTGAGCGACTTTGCCCTTTCGGCCTCGGCCTTAAGCTCATCGCCCGTCAGCAATAGCGGCATCAATTTTTCTTCTTTACCATGGGGTGGAACAAGATCCGACATAAGCTAACCTCCTTTTCTTTCTCTTCTTGACAAATATTTTGTTTAGAACAAGAACTCCATCATACTCAGCCGGGAACTTGTGCATTTTAATGCAAAGCTCCTTGAATTCATTTTCTCACCGACTCAACGAAACACGCTTATCCTTATGGTCCTCTCCTTTATTTTCGCATCCGTTTCTTTTGCTTCTTCCTTGCGCTGTGATCCAAGATGTCTTTCAATGCGCCTTCATCCACAGGTTTTATCATGTAATAGACAATGCCCAACGTCCGGATTTCATTTTCCAGTTCCTTGCTGTTGGATGCCGTCATGGTGACGATCCCTATCTCAGGCTGGTATTCTTTGAGTCGGGGGATGAGCGCTTGCGGTCTCGTGTCAGGCAAGGACAGATCGAGCAGCACCAAGTCAAAAATTTTTTCCCTGACTTTGGCCAGGCTCTGGTGCCCTGTCTCCGATTTTTCAGCATAGTATCCCCACTGTTGAATCAATTCAACCGTGTGCAATAATTCCCCCATATCAGTTTCAACAACCAAAACATTCATTGAATTCAATTCCCACCGGCACGACTCCAGGGCTCCATTCCTTCGGCCTCAGCTCCTTACAGCAACAAATGTGCCGAAAAAAGAATCCCATATAACATCTTGAAATAAAATGATTTTTATTTATTTTGAGCAACCCGGGGAGAAGCGGTGGTGTGTTGGTCGGGTAAAAAAACCCGACAAAAACGCCTTAAATCCATGTATCTACTTGTTAACACTGGATTTAAAAGATTCGGGTGTTTTTGCCCGATTTCAGGTTAGGAAAGACCGATTTTTTTCATTTTTGTGTAAAGGGTCTTTGGATCTATACCCAGCGCAGCGGCGACTTTGGATCGGTGCCAACGATTCCGCTTCAGTGCGGTGAGGATATAACGCTTTTCAAAATCCGCTGTGGCGACGCGAAGTTTGGTAATACTCGTGCTCTCTTTCGGCTCGGAATCCTCAAGGGTATTTGTCTTACCTTCCAAACTTAGGAAATCAAAGTTTCCCACAGCGAGATACCGCTGTATCACACTTTGTAATTCGCGAACATTTCCAGGCCAGTCATAATTATACAAAATTTCGAGAATTTTTGCTGGAATTGTCGGTATGTTTCCCTCTTTGCTGTAAATTTTGAGAAAGTGCTCAATAAGCAAGGGGATGTCTTCTTTCTTATCTCTCAGGGTAGGTAACATAATGGGAATCACACTGATCCGATAATAAAAATCCTCCCGTATCAGCCCTTTTCCGACCATTCCAGCGAAATCCCGGTTCGTTGCCGAAATGATTCGGGCGTCGGATCTGCGAAAATGGGTGTCGCCGATCGGCGCATATTCGCCGGTCTCCAAAGCCCGGAGCAGCTTTACCTGCATATTCAGCCCAAGCTCGCCCACCTCATCGAGGAACAATGTCCCCCCATCGGCAGTGTGTAAATATCCGGTTTTATCAATGTGCGCCCCCGTGAAAGCCCCTTTTCGATGCCCGAAAAATTCGCTTTCAACGAGGTTTTCAGGGATGGCACCGCAATTGACCGGAACAAATGCCTTGTCGGCACGCGCACTCATTTCGTGGATTGCCCTTGCAACCAATTCTTTCCCGGTGCCGGATTCACCGAGGATAAGGACATTGGCGGTCGCCGCCGCCGCCTTGAGTATGAGTTCATAAACGTTTTGCATGGGAAGGCTCTTCCCGATGATCTTTCCAAACCGATAACGTTCTTTGATGCAAGACCTCAGTTTAATGTTTTCTCTTTGCAATCGCTCGGTCACTTCCTGGATGGACCGCTCCTGAAGCATGTCTTCGGTAATGTCTCTTAGGATGGCGAGGATGGCGGGTTTGGATTTCAAACTGACAACGCTCCGATTTGTCGAAACCCAGAATGTCTTCCCGTCTTTGCTCACACAGACGCCCCGCAGTAAATTCATGAAATTTCCGTCATGCTCCGCAGGATCAAATACCTTTCGGAAAAGCCCTCTAAATTCACTGTCGAAAAGCGTCACAATGTCGATACCGGTCAGCTCTGAGGGATCGTCATACCCGAACATATTCACAAACGCGTGGTTTACGAATAAAATCTTGCCGTCTTGAACCATGACTGCGCCATCGGCGGCCGATTCCGTAATACTTCGATAAAGCATCTCCCGCTCCTCGAGCGCCTTTTGTGCCTGTTTGATTGCGGTGAGGTCACGGGATAAGGATAGCTTTGATACCGTCCCGTCCGGGTTTCTCAAAGGCGTCTCAATCACATCATATGTCCTTTGACTGTCCGGAAAATAGCGTTCGCGGCGAACCGTGCTTCCCAACAAAACCTCCTCAATTTTACACTTGGAGCACGGTTCG
The DNA here is from genome assembly GCA_046496815.1 of Desulfatiglandaceae bacterium. Classification (GTDB taxonomy): domain Bacteria; phylum Desulfobacterota; class DSM-4660; order Desulfatiglandales; family Desulfatiglandaceae; genus JAWOGN01. Next base: position 29,221 of record JAWOGN010000067.1, on the reverse strand, counting down.
TTTCGATTACGGAAATACTCATAACACTTCTTACCGTCTATCGGCCCCAGTGCCTCCTCCAGCGCCGGATTGATATACTCCATATCAAACTGCTCATTGACCTTATAGACCAGGTCTTCCATTGACTTTAAGATACTTGTGATGTTGCCGCTTTCCAGGCGCAGCGATTCCTCGGCCTGCACTCTTTCGGCAATTCTTCCCAATCGCTCGCTGATCGCATTGAGCAGGGAGCGCTCTCCCTTCAACAAAACGCCGGCGTTCGGTTCCATTCGCTTGAGGTAATAGACCTCGAGTGTTCCGGCCCATTCCCCGTGAACCCTGATGTCACAACTCTGTGTCCAGGGCGTTTCCTTGAAGTGCTTCGTCTTGAATTCCTGGTATCCCATAAAGATCCGCACACCGGCAATCTCCGAATATTGCAGCGAAGAAGGAATCAAGTCAACAACTCCCTGGAGAAGTTCCTCCAGGGAGATATCCGGCTTTTCACGAAGATCTGAGATGCCGTAAAGGCAATCGAGCTCCTTGATACGCCTGTCAAGGTCATAGGTTCGCTCCCGTAAAGCGCTTGTCGCCTCTTCCAGTCCGGCCTCAAGCAGGTCCTTTTCCTTGCGCAGGAAATCATGGCGCTGCTTCATCCGCAAAACGGCGGTTACCTGTGCCGCAATTTCAGTATCACTGACCGGTGCGGTCAAGACCATATCGGCGCCATTTGCAAGAAATCCCGCTCGACGCTTGGAATCCGATTGGCCGTTTAGGACAGCAATGACAGGAATTGGGTTTGTTTCTTCAGCGTTTTTCAAACGCTGACAGATGTCGAAGTCGACCAGGCTTCCATCGACAAGAATCGTATCCGGTGGTTCTTCCCTTGCCCGTTTCAACCCCTCGGAACCGGAAGAAGCAAAATGAACAGCACAGTCGTCAACTTGCGCTTCCAAGGCCTTTGACAAGGTGGTGAGGCGATCGCTCTTACCGCCGATTACCAAAATGGTCGCCATTTTCATCTTCACTCCCCGATATTACGCGTATCTTGCCGGCAATTTTGTCAACACCCTTTCCTGCCGGCCCGATGCATGCTTCATCAAATGTCCCTCCCCCGCATCACCCGTCGAGGCTGAAAAGCCGACGCATGAGGAGAACATCTCAAACAGTTTGCTCAAAATATTTAATATATACAATCAGGTTCCTTGAATAAAGCATTTTTTACCCAAATCACCGGAAACTGCAGACCGCCTTGGACGTACAAAGCAATTTCATTGTGCCGATCGGCCTTGAACGCAGACGGTTGATTGACAAGAAAATATTTTACTTTGAATATATTGACTTATGAGATTTTTTCAATCTATATAACCTCACTCAATACGCGTCAAAACGGTTTGAGAAAATAAAACACAAGTAGCGGAAAGGTTTTCATGACAGACAAATACAAATCGTCAGCGGCTATAATTCCCATTGATCAGGCGGTTGGAAAAGTCCTGGCCCACGATATCACAGAGATCCGGCCCGGTCAGTTCAAAGGAGTCGCATTCAGAAAAGGACACATTGTCCAAGAGGCCGATATCCCGCACCTGCGGCGTCTGGGGAAAGAACACCTGTTCGCTTTAGACATCGGACCCGGCGAGGTTCACGAAGACGACGCCGCCCTTATGCTTGCCAAGGCGTTGGCAGGTCCGGGAATCATTTTCGGCAACCGCCCTTCTGAGGGAAAAATCGCATTGAAGGCGGCCCATCGGGGGCTTCTGAAGGTGAATGTGGAAGCGCTGACCCACGTCTGCCTCATCCCCACGATCTGCTGTGCTTCGCGACACAATAATATTTTGGTGGAAAAGGGGGAAATAATATCCGCGACACGAGCGATTCCCTTGATCATTGATGAAGAGTCCCTGAACGCAGCCATAAAAATCGCCCAAAATGCGAATGGTGTTTTTTCCGTGAAGCCGCTCTCTCATCCGCAGACCGGGATCGTAATTACGGGCAATGAGGTCTACAGCGGCCTTATCGAAGATAAGTTTGCTCCGATACTCAGAAAAAAACTCCATTTTTTGGACTGCCGAGTCGAGGAAACCCTATTCGTGCCGGATGAAAAACCCCGGATCGTCGAGAGCATCAGAGCACTCGTCCAAAAGGGGGTAGGGCTCATCCTGGTAGCGGGAGGCATGAGTGTCGACCCCGATGACATCAGCCGAATGGCCATCGCGGATGCAGGGGCGAGGGATGTGGTTTACGGCACATCTGTTCTGCCGGGTGCGATGTTCCTGTATGGGCGTATCGACAACACCCCTATTCTGGGATTGCCGGCATGTATTCTTTATTATAGAGCAACCGTTCTGGATATCGTGCTTCCAAGAGTTCTGGCAGGAGAGGCGATCACGAGGAGGGATCTCGCGGCATTGGCACACGGCGGTCTATGCACCAATTGCGAGGTTTGCCACTATCCCGTTTGCCCTTTCGGAAAAAACTGAAGGACCGCTGTCTTTCAGTGGCGGGACATTGACGGATCAGTAAAGGGGAATGTCCTTGATCCGCGGCCGGCATGGGTCGATCATCAAAATTTTCTGTCAATGATGTACTGATTTAACTCAAGAAGGTCTTTCTTAACGGGCCCATCGGGAAATGTGCTCAGATGTTCGGTTGCCTTCACCACATAAGAATGCGCCTCGTCCCGAATCCGGTCAAGACCGCCCCGATCCCGCACGAGCCCAATAACGCACTGAAAGTCTTCCTCAGAGGCGCGATGGTCTTGAAACAACCGTTCGAGCCGCTTTCGCTCAGGCGCATCGATCGTGGGCAAGGTGTATATAAGCGGCAGCGTGACTTTCCCTTCCCTCAAATCCTTGCCCACCGGTTTCCCGAACACCTCCTCCGAAGAAGTGTAGTCCAGCAGATCATCCATAAGCTGAAAAGCAATCCCTGCGCTCAAGCCGAAGTTCGCGAGGGAGGTCTCGGCCCCATTTCCAGCTCCGGCTATAATCGCACCACACGCACACGCGGCAGATATGAGCGCGGCTGTTTTTGCTGTGATAATCTCCACGTACGCTTCTTTGGGGGTCGCCCAGTCATGGGTATGAATAAGCTCAAGTACCTGGCCCTCCGCCATCTGTTTGGTGGTCCCCGTAAGACGCTTTAAGAATCGAAGGTTCTTGGAGTCCACTGCAATTTCCGAGGATGTCGAATACAGGAAATCTCCCTCCAACACCGCCGCCTGATTTCCCCAAAAACGATTTGCAGAAGGCTTCTTTCGCCGAATTTCGGCGTTATCCAGAACATCATCATGAAGCAATGAGGCGGCATGGAGGTATTCAAAAATACTTGAAAGACGGTAACGGTCCGCTTTCCGGTAGTTGCAAAGTTCGCAGGAAAGAACGAAAAACAGCGGTCTAATCCTTTTGCCGTGTCCCAGTAGTGTATGGGTCCCGATTTCTTCAATAAGGCGCACCCGAGAGCTGAGAGCCTTTTCCAGCTCCTCGTTAATCTTCATTATTTTTTCTTTGTGTTTATCGAGAACCATAGTTTCATTATGCATTACGCCATGTTAACGCCCGAAATCGGTGTCCCTACATCCACTGCGGACGGATGAGAGATCACCCCATGCACACGCCATCAAAACCTTCACATATAGTGAAGTTTTTTAAGACGACCTGCAGTGGAACGTTCCTCTTTCCCTATCCAAAGGAAATGGGTTTCGGAAACGATACATTGGGCAACGGGATTATCCCCGGATCTCCCCCACCAGGTCGTAGGCATGGGCCTCGCGAATCAGCACCGGCATGATTTTACCGACCCGCCCCTCTCCCTTGTTGATCAGGATCCGTGAGTCCACATCCGGGGCCATGGTTGAGCTTCTTCCCTGAAGCAAGAGGTCGGTTTCAGGGCTTCGGCCTTCCACCAACGTCGGGATTATATTTCCCACAAGTCGTTGGTTCAACTTTTTTGAGATGTCCGCCTGGATACCCATAATCGTATCCCGTCTTCTCTTTGCCGTTGCGGCCGACACGCTTTGCTTAAAGTGTGCTGCAGCCGTCCCCTTTTCCCGGCTGAAAATAAACACGCCCAAGTGTTCAAACTCCGCCATCCTCACAAATTCGCAAAGCTCGGTGAAATCCGTTTCGGTTTCCCCGGGAAAACCGACCATGAGGGTCGTCCTTAAGCTGATCCTACACCTCCGGCACCTGATCCGTTCGAGCAAATCCCAGGCTGACTCCCACTGAGCCCTCCTGCCCATTGCCTTAAGTATCTTTTCACTCACATGCTGTTGGGGCACATCCAAGTACGGGCAAATGACTTCTTCGGACTCTATGATTTCCAGGAGCCGGTCGGATATTCTATCCGGATGGCAGTAAAGCAAGCGAATCCAACGAATCCCATCCAGCTGCGCCAATCGCTCCAGCAAATCCTCAAGGTGGATTCCCCGATCGAGATCCTGCCCATAAAGGGTTGTATCCTGAGCAAGCAGGTTGATCTCTATGACACCCTGATCGACCATTTGCGATGCTTCCCTGACCAGTGAATCGATGCTGCGGCTTCGAAACGGACCTCTAAGTCTGGGAATGATGCAGTAAGAACATCTGTGGGAGCAACCTTCGGCAATTTTCAGGTAAGCGCTGTAGGGGGGCGTGGTGCGAATTCGCGGTACCGTGTGATCCGCCAAATAAAGGGGTCTTCCAATAATAAAGGGGGGAGAAGCGCCGGCTTCATCATTTTCAATCACCTCTGCGATTTGTCCGAATTCGCCGGTCCCAAGCCAGCCATCTACCTCTGGGATTTCTCGCAGAAGTTTATACCCATAGCGCTGGACAAAACACCCCGTCACCACCACCTTTTTCACCATCCCGCGTTTCTTCAACCTTACCACCTCGAGGATGGTGTCAATGGCTTCTTCCACCGCGGACTCGATGAAGCCGCACGTGTTGATCAAAACGATTTCCGCGGATTCAATGCCGGATGCAAATCTGAAATCCTTGGATTCAAGGATGCCGAGCATGGTCTCGCTGTCCACCAGATTCTTGGCGCACCCCAGGCTTATTAGAAATACTCGGGACTTTTTTCTCATGGACTTTGAGTCAGGGCGTTGCCGAAAGGGGATTGCTCCTTGCAAGCCCTTCAGATCACCTGAAGCTAATTTCGAAACCGGGAACAGCCCTGACGTCGAAAGACCAAACGGGCGTTGAGTGAGCGGTTAAAGCGAAAAATTTTTTGCCGGACTGAAATGACCGATTAACCCATCAGATTACCTTGCTGGAACAGCCGTAAGAGATCCAATCGGTTTATCATGTCTGTGAAAATCTCCCCCGATACGGTGTCCGCCTCACGTCGACCTATCAGTTTAAGGCGCTCGGCCTCCCCGCTGATTATTTGCGATGAAAGCGTTTTTCCATCCTTCATTAAGCGAGCCTCATAGGCCATTTTTGCAACCCATTTTCGATCCACCAGGTCAATCATGAATTCGTTGAGGACAATTAAGATCTGCGGTTCAGTGGCGGACTTGACTGACAACACCTCCAACCGTGCGTTTTCAAACCTCCGTTTAAATCCTTCCTTCACCATGTCCGTGAGTTTGAACGGTCCGATCTTGAAACCCGGCTCATTGTGTCGCGCCACACTAAATGAAATGTTTCCTACGTAATTCCCAAATTCCTGTTTCGCGGCGGTCCCGAACATCTCCTGTGTCTTTCGCGCATCTTCAAAAGCCAAGTAAACGCGCTTCCCCTCTAGGTTATCCGACGCGCGTGGGAGCTGATAATGGACCTTCAGCTCGGGAATCGTCGCACAGGAAAAAGCGAATAGAAAGAGTAGAATATTCGCTGAAGTCTTCGCCATCCCTTGATTTATTAACCGCATTGGCCTATCCTCCTCGTGGTTTTCTACGGATCATTTGTCACGCCGGATAATCTTTGAGCAGCATTGATTCAACAACCAGCGGATCCATTACCGCCTTAAAGTAGCCAAACAAATCGATATGTCAAGGGAAAGGATGAAGCGCCTCAACGCACCGATCGAAAAGATGCTGTCCAGGAAAGATGCAGGGCTTTTAGAGGCGGCCTGGCAGGCTGCGAGAGAAAATCATGGGGATACCTTCTCCTTCTATCTCCCGGGGATGATCCGATATGGCCGGCAAAGAGGGCGTTACCCGGCCGTATCGATCACGGGAAATCACTGTGCTCTCCTTTGCGAGCATTGCAAAAGCAAACTCCTGGAGCCCATGATAAAGGTTCAAAGTCCTGAAGCACTGCTTCAGGTTGCACAAAAATTCGTCCGCAACGGCGCCCATGGCATACTTCTGACGGGGGGGGCGGATCGGAACGGGCGGCTTCCCTGGGAGCGTTATTACCCGTCTATTGAAAAAATTGGGCGGCAAAGCGCACTGTATCTGTCCGCACATACCGGTTTTCCGGGGCGAGAAACCTGTCGACTCCTGAGAAAAGCGGGGCTCAAACAAGCCCTGATTGATGTCATGGGGGATGAAAAGGCCGCCCGGAAGGTCTACCACCTGCCGGGTCTTCACACGGTGTTGATGGCTTTGGAAGCTATCCAAGAAAGCGGGATTGAGCTGGTCCCTCACATCGTGGCGGGCCTCCACTATGGGAACATAGACGCGGAATATGAGGCCTTGAAACTCATTCAACGCTTTCAGCCTTCCGCGTTGGTCTTTGTTGTCCTCACGCCGCTCAAAGGTACGCCGATGGCTGAAATCTCACCGCCCTCTCCCCTTGAAATCGCGCGGTTGATCGCCGTTGCCCGATTATTGATGCCGGAAATCCCGATTTCCCTCGGCTGCGAACGGCCCAGGGACCGACGGGGTTGGGTCATGGAAAGACTGGCCATCCGGGCCGGAGCCACCCGCATGGCCGTTTGGTCGGACGACGCCCTTGAGGAATGTAAGAAACTGGGTCTCAAACCTCGCTTTCAGGCCACATGCTGTTCGCTGGAATTCCGGCCGGAATTCGGGTTTGGACATTCCCTCAACGGCCGCTAGTCTCCGGCCCGGTTCCTTCCGGTAATCCCATCTCCCGAAAACTCTCCCCTCGCTGACACGCGAGGGGAGAGGGAGTCGAAAAAATGTACCTTAGACCTTTTCCACCCGTGTTTTAATGTACTTGAAAATGGGTGTTCCCCCGACATCTTCCGTGCAATTGGGTTTTATGATACCGGGTGCGTTAACGCCGCCAAACTGGGGGTATTTGGGATCTGCCTCCAGCCCGCGGGCGTGACCGAACCCGCCGCCCGAGCCAAGAACCCCCCGCATAATATCCCAGGTGGGGTGCGCCTTAATTTCCACTTGCCCCCAGGGAGATTTGAGGCGCACCGTGTCACCCTCTGTAATTCCCAATTCCTGCGCGTCCAGCGTGTTGATCCACAGTGAGTTGCTCCCCTGGGTTTTCATGAGCTGGTAGTTGTTGAACGTGGAGGAGTGCTCGTGGGTAAAAAACCGGAAATTCCCGAAAATGAAGGGGTACTCCTCATCAGGGAGTAAATCGGCGTCAGGCTCTTGGTAGCTCGGCAACGGATCGATCCCCTTTTCTTCGGCAATCGTATTTAAAAAATTGTACTTTCCCGTGGTGGTCTTGCCGGAGGAGCCATAGCCGTCGGGAACGTTAAAGGATTCCCACTTCTTATACTTGTAGTACTCCGCCGCGTCGGTGATGATAAATCCCTTTGCCTTGAGTTCATCGTAAGACCACGGCGTACCCGCCAGTTGATTTCGTTCCGCCTCTTCGATGTCCTCCCAGGGGAAGTATTTGCCGAGCCCCAGCCGTTTCGCCAGTTCAACCGTGATCCACCACATGGGCTTTGAGTCGTACATGGGTTTCACAAGCTCTGCATAATAGGCGATGAACGCCTCATAGAGCCAGTCGGCCTTCACCTGGCTCTGCTCCAGCCATGTGGCGTCGGGAAGCACCACGTCGGAGATCAGCGCCGTATTGGACATAAATGATTCGATGGATGCCACAAAATCCATCATCTCAATTGCCTTGGTCGTCGCCTCCTGGTTTCCCCATGACAGCACCGGATCACCGAAGTAATTGATCATCCCTTTCAACTTTCCGGCCTCGACGTCCGCAAGAAGATACGCAGGGGCCCATCCCGACCAGATTTTGAATTTGTTCAATTTGGGCGCATCCGTGGCCGGTGGTTTTTCCTGCCCGGGCCCCCAAGCTGACTTCAGTTTACGTTTGAACGGCAAGGAAGGCCCGCCGGGAGCGTCAAAGGTACCGCAGAGTCCGTTGAGCGCCTGAATGGCGGCAGTTCCGTACATCCCGTTGGGGACCTGAGCCAAGCCGGTCCAGGAGATGCAACCCTTATGCTTCGCCATGGCGAATTCCGTAGCGATCCGCTCGATGGTCTCTGCCGGCACGCCGCTGATTTGGGCGGCCCATTCCGGGGTACAAGCCTCATCATCCCCTTCCCCCAGCACCCGTTTCTTTAACTCATCAAACCCATGGGTCCAATTCGCGACGAAATCCTTGTCATACAGCTCGTTGCTGATGATCACATGGCACATTCCCAAGGCAACGGCTGCATCCGTCGCAGGCTTGATGGGGATCCATTCGGTGGCCAACGCCGCCGTCTCCGAACGCCGGGGGTCAAAGACCACCAGCTTCATCCCCCGCTTTACAGCCGCCCGAAGTTGCCCCGTCTTTCGCTGGCTATAGGAGCTTGTTAACTCATTCATTCCAAAATGAACACTGTAATCCGCCTCCTGGTAGTTTATCCAGGGTCTCTTGTCATTCAGATTTTTCTCATTGGCCATCCGGTTGGCATTGTCGCACATGGGGCGGTGAGTCGTCTTGGGACAACCGAGATGATCGAACAGTGCCTCGTGGATCGAATTCGCCCAGTCATTACCCCTCATGTACCCGAGTTTTCCCTGCTCAATACTTTTAATGCCTTCCACGACCTTATCAAGGGCTTCGTCCCATGAGGCCTTTCGAAACCGCCCGTTTTCCTTTATCAGGGGAGTCTTGAGCCGGTAAGGCGAATAGACATGTTTCGGGGCGGCTGCGCCTTTCGGACAGAGACGACCCCCGCTCTTGGGATCCCCCTCCAGACCGCTTACGCCCGTCAGGATACCATCCTTCAACTTGGCCAGGTTGCCGCACAACGCGCCGCAAGCGTAGCAATGGCTTGGAACGGTCTTCGCCGGTTCCGGATCCACCACGCCTTCCGCCAGCGTGAAGTAGGCGGGGTCGAGGTCGAGCGATTCACAGGCCGGCACCATCTTTCGGGTGACCTCTTCTCCCCGGGTAAAACCCTCGAGACGCATATTTTCACACATCATGGCTCCCCGAGTGAAATTTGCCAGCCCCTGATAGAATTCAGTCCGTGTGCATCCGGCGAGCTGATCGCAAAAGGAAGGCACCCATCTCGTATATTTCATTTTGAGAAAATCTCTGTACACGTTTTCATTGCCGTTTTCCAGCAGGTAGCGCAACAGCTCCATCTGCACGGCAATATGGTCCTCCAAGTCCTTGTAATCCGGGTTCTTGTGGACACCTGCCTTGCGAAAATACTCCCTCAGCTCGTAGACCGGCTCCTGCATCACAACCGGTTCTCTTTTCACGTGTATCGATTCATAAGGGAAAACCGGATTCGCGCCTGCGTTCAAGAAAATGTCGGCGTAGTCGTATCTGAGCTCATTGAAAAGCGCTTCTGCGCTTTTACTTTTCAAACATCTCGTCATGACCTCGGCGCCATTGATGAGGTCCACAAATCCACACCCTTTTACCGATTCGTTAAAGCCATCCAGAAATTCATCCTTTTGCATTTTCGTTATGAGGTCCAACGGTATCTCGTCACGAAAAAGTGTCGATAGGAACTGGTACCTTTTTGCCCTTGACAGCATATATTCCACATCCATAGAAAACTCTCCTTTCTTAAGTTTAAATAAGATTAAACAATACCAAGAGACCTCTGAACGCCATTTACAACCCTTGGATCATTAGATAGCAGCTTCTATGACATAAAAAGCGGCGTACATCAAGTAAATATTGATCGATCGCTTCAATGCCGACCGCATCAAATATGGGATCTACGGGCAAATCCCTGCGTCGACCCTGTTGACATACCTCACCGGCAGCGAATAGGCCCGCTTCTGTCCTTCCGGACCCTCCCCGGATCGACCTTAAGCCCTTTTCCGATACCCATCACGCGAATCTGCGATGACCCGGCCTCTTTTCGTCAATATTATGTCCTTCCAGAATTTCAACGCCGACCAAGAAGTGGCCTTTGAATCTTCCGTCAACATCTCTGCTAATATGCCTGATCTCTGTTTTCAGAAACTCCACTGGTTTGGCGGGGTCTTTTCTGTAGTATTTCATGTTCAATACTTGGCCGATCCTCAGGTGCTCCAATACATCAGAATCCTCCCTTACCAGCAGACTTCTTCCCTTTGACGACGTATCCCATATGAGGAATTGATATACGGAGGGGCTTTCGTCTATCGAAAAATTCACGCCGTAGTATTCATCTTTAAGGGACCTGGGCTCGGATCTCCTTTCGATCAATTCCTTTTCCATAATCAGACCTTCAGATGTTGACATCTATTGCGTTGCCTTGAAAACGAAGAAACCTCATTCGCTGTCTTCTTTGGCGACCGGATGATCCAAACCAAAGGGTACCGGTAGATCCCTGTCAGGGGTTACAAATCGTGTAAGCGTTCACAGGTTCAGGGTTTCCCGATAAAATCGGGATTCAGGGTTAAGGACAAAGAAGGGATTCAGGACCCGAAATCGTCGTTAAAAATGCTCATTTTCCCAAGTAATTGCCAATTTAGTTCCAAATTTTGGATTCGGCCTGACAAAGCTGACGCTTTTCTCATAAATACGTAACCCAAATGCACTCCGTGGACGAAAATTGAACCTTGAACCCCTGAACCTTTGAACCCGTGAACGGTTACCAAATCGTGTGCCTCGGATTTCGCTCATTGGGAAAAAGCCGCAGAACATCAAAAGCGGTTTTGAGGCCGTATCCGGGCAAGTGAGGATCGACGCTTTCAAGTCTCATGGGCTGCAAAAAACACCCCTCGCAGACCTTTGGAAGTCATTTTGTTATGCGTGGCGCAATCCTCTGAGGGTTTGCATGGATCCTTCCGCAAAAAAACGGAATTCAATACCCTTCCGGATACGCCTCTGAGAAAAGGACACAAAAAAAGCGGTTAACATTACGCAAAAATTAACCGCCGCTACGTGCCCACAAGATACCCGTCGCAAAGCCGACACGCTTTCCGATCCCGCCATTTTGATCGTTATCTAAGCTATTGATTTAACTGGTCGGGACGCGGGGATTTGAACCCCGGGCCCCCTGAACCCCATTCAGGTGCGCTTCCAGACTGCGCTACGTCCCGAAAACCCAAAAATGTATTTTATTATACGATGCATTCATGTCAAGAAATAAAATTAATTTTGAACAAACACACTTGCCAGTTCTGCCAAAGCCGGTTATGATGCGATTCCTTCTTATTTCACACCCTACGTAATAGGATGTCCGGACCCGTAGCCGTCGCGAACGGTCTTTACGGATTTGTATATTTGCGAATCGCATCGGTAAGAAAAAGAAGCTTTGGGATCAGATGGAAACCTTGCACGCCCTCATTGTAGAAAAGAACCGGTCCATCGTACCTGCAATTGAAGAGATTTTGAGCAAAAAATCATATACCTCGACCGTCGTCGTTAAAAAAGCAGAAGCCCTCCGCCTTCTAAAGACGAGGTCTTTCCCCTTGGCGGTCGTGGGAGAAACCGAGGACAGCGAGTCCGTCTTTGAGTCCATGAAGGACATGGTGATGACATCTCCCATGACATCACTTATCCTCATTTCCGATCTTCCCCGGGAAGCGGTCGACTCGAAAGCGGAGGGCTACGGAATCCTCGGACACATTGACAGATCGATTCCGGTGGAAAGCCTGATCTTTCTGCTCGAGCAATTTGAAAAAATAACACACTCAATCCCCCACAAAACCTAGTTCCTTGCCTTAAACGGAAGCAATCCCGCTTCTGATTAGATCTTAGGGGCGATATCATGACCCGCTTGGACTGCATCAGCAACCGCAATATCAAAATTATTGCCTCCTATGTCGGCACCAAGTTGGGGGCCTATGATTCTCTATTTGACGGGCTTTCCTACCCCACGGAGCAGTATGCCACCCCGGAAGACTTCTTCTTGAACGAAGATGAATGGACCACCCATGAAAATTTGAATCGGATTTTCAGGAGGGCCAAAGAACTGGTCAATGAGCCGAACTTCTATTTCGATTGCGGCGCGTCTTCTGCGAGGCTGCGTTCATGGGGCCGCCTCAACTACTTTATAAGGGTCTTTTCCACTCCCAATGACGGGTACAAAAGGCTCCCGTTTTTCAACAAGAATTTCAACGACACCAAAGATATTGAAGTCATCATTCCGCCCACCTATAACGGCCGCACCAGAAAGGTCAGAACCGTTTTGAAAGTGGTAACTCACCAGGACATCGACCCAAACAAGGATTACATACGAGATCCCTATCTGAGGGGCATTCTGTCGTCGATTCCCACCATCTGGGGAATGGCGCCCGCCTCCGTGGCCCAACCCCTGAGTCCATACCACCCCGAATTTCTCTTCAACCATGAGCCGGAATTTGCGCGTTACCGGCTCGAGGTCAGTATCGAAGCGAACCTCATGACCCTCAGACATCCGGAGAAGGGCGGTCGTTGCATTGTGGGGGAAAAGGTGTTTCTGGAACCTGAGGTGGTGAACGGCAAGACGATTTTCTTGGGCAAATACATGAAACGAGCCCCTGAGTATCCGCCCGGCGGCGGAGACGGGGCGCAGGCCATTCTCATTACGGAAAATGTCCAAGTGGACGGCCGGGTTCTTCTCAAAGCCGGGGAAATCATGATGGCGCCCTATTATATTCTCGATATCTCATATGACCGGCTCTCCTTCCTCAATCATTTCACCCAACTCTTTAGCTTCAACGGTAAGGAAAAAGATCCCGGCATCGAATACATTGACACCATTAATCAACTCAGGAAAAGCATCCGGGCAAAAAATGAAGCATACCGTGCCCAGGAAAAAATCAACAAAGAATTACTTGTTGCGAAATCCAGATTGGATGAATACAACCGCGTCCTGGAGCAAATGGTCGAGGAGCGGACTGCGGAACTTCGCAGGGCTCAAGATGACCTATTACAGTTGAATTCCAACTTGGAAGCAAAAGTCCAAAGCCAGGTCGCTGAACTGGAAAAGTATAATGAACTCAGACGCTATCTTTCTCCCAAAATCACAGAAAGAATTCTCATCGGCGGTCATTCCTTTGGGACTGAATCACAGAGGAAGCTGATGACGGTGGTCTTCACCGACATCAGAAACTTCTCAACCATCACCGACAGCCTGGAGCCGGAAGAGATTTCACAACTCTTGAACAAGTACCTATCCGAAATGATTCAGATCGTACACCGGCACGATGGCACGTTGAACAAAATCATCGGGGATGGGCTCCTCATATTCTTTGGGGATCCGATTCCGATGGAGGATCATGCGAATCGAGCGGTTCAGATGGCCGTTGACATGCAGAAAAGAATTTCAAATTTAGGAAATGACTGGCACCAATATGGCCATGAACTGGGCGCCGGCATTGGGATCAATACCGGATTCATGACCGTTGGAAATATCGGTTGCGACACCCATCGAGACTACACCGTCATCGGGAACCAGGTCAATGTCGCAGCCCGTCTTGAATCATTGGCCAAAGCCGGCCAGATTCTAATCAGCCAGCGCACATACAGCCAGGTAAAGCAGCGATTTGAGGTGGAAGAAGTCGGAGAGGTGCAGGTCAAGGGCGTTCATTGCCCCGTGAGAACCTATCGCATCGTGTGGTAACCACACCGCACACCGCAGCTTTCAGCTTCGGCACCGCCCGGGTACATTCCCGTCTTATTTCTTTCACCGGAATCTTCGACTGTGTGAACCGGCGGCTCAAAAATTTTTCACTCCGTCAAAATAAGTCGTCCATGTCAGAGCCGTCCAGCCCGGGCATTTCCCCGTGCGCTTGAAAATGTTGCAAGATCAATTCACTCTCCCGCTTGGAATACATTCTGTTTTCTTCCACATTGAACCACGCTGCGGAATCGTTTTTGTCCAATTGCGCCCACAGAGCTTTCCTCAGATTCGGCGTTCCCTCTATGGCAACTATTTTACGCTTCGTATTAAAGAGCTGAAAAACACCTTCCGTTTCCGGTATCGCCTTAACGTGTTCCTCGTCAAAAGGCAGAACCTTTTCAGGAGGGGACGGATTGGCACTTACGTGAAGACGCAGGTCACATTGAAGACACCGGCCGGCCTCCTTCATCGCCTGCCCGCGCGTATACCCAAAAACCACCTCCTCGAATCCCTGGTGCCGCATGGTCAATTCCAGTTCCGGTGGCTCCACGCGCGGCCGGGACGCAAATCCTTCGTCTCGGTCCAGATAAAGGTTGCGGGGGGGCCTTTCGAACAGGACCTCGTCTATATCTCCGGCACCTCCCAGAGCCTTGTCGATTGCGGCGGCGGCCTTTCGACCCGCGGCAATGGCATGGATGATGGTTCCCGATATTTCAACCACGTCGCCGCCCGCATACACGCCCTCCACATCCGTCTGGAGGTCCGGTTTTACAACAATCAGTCCATTTTCCGTTGAGATCTTTTCCTCCGCTTCCAAAAATGAGAGGTCCGGAGCCTGGCCAATGGCCATAATCACTTGGTCCCCTTCAATTTTCTCCTTTGCGTCATCAAAGGTCGGGCAAAAGTTACCCCGGGCGTCAAAGACACGCCGACATCGGATCAGTTCCATGCCCGTCACCCGGTTATTGTCGGAAAGTACCTTGTGCGGGCCCCAGGATGGCATCATGTGTACACCTTCTGCGACTGCACCTTCGATCTCCCGGTCGTGCACGGGCATCTCCTCCCGGCGCTCCAAACACGCCAGCGTCACATGCTTGGCACCGCATCTCAGGGCACTCAGCGCCGCATCGAGAGCGACGTTACCCCCACCGATCACAATTACATTCTCTTTCAGGCGTATATTGGCGCCTTCGGCGATTTGACTCAGAAACTCCATACCCCCCCATACATCCGGAAGATCTGCGCCAGGCAGAGGAATGCGTCGACTCAGACGGGCCCCAACCGCCAGAAAAACGCCGTCGTATCCATCGGCTTTCAGATGATCCAGTGTAAAGTCCTTGCCCAGGGTTTGATCGGGCTCAAATTCGATACCCAATGCCAGGATATCCCTTATCTCCTTATCCAGCAGTTCCCTCGGGAGGCGATAAGGCGGAATTCCGTATCGCATCATTCCCCCGGCCGCATTGCGGGACTCAAATACCGTCACGGTATGGCCCTGCTTTCGGAGATAAAAAGCAGCCGTCAAACCCGCAGGTCCGGCACCTATTACCGCCACGCGCTTTCCCGTATCCTTTTCAATTTTGCAGTTCTGTTTCCAGAAACCCGTATCCGCGTCCGCAGCGTATCGCTTTACGGCACAGATCGCGATGGGTTCGTTGACCTCGCCCCTGCGACACACCGCCTCACAGGGGTGGGTGCACACCCTTCCCAAAACCCCGGGAAACGGCACTTTCTCTCGGATGACTGCGTTGGCCGCATCCTCTTTTCCTTGGGCGACCAGTCGCAAATATCCGGGGACATCGATATGGGCCGGGCAAGCTTCCTTGCAGGGAACGATATCCTCCGCCTTCTTTCCCGGACGTACGAATTTATCCAGCAATGCGCCTGTGGGACAAACCTCGACACATACGGTACAGAACTTACACCCCGATGCCTCCAGCGTCGGCGCGACGCTCCCGATCTGAGCCTTTCCCGTCTCGTCATAGACAAACCCTATGGCCTCAATCCCCATTACCTCCCGACACACCCGAACACAGCGCGTGCATCCGATGCAGAGATTGTAGTCCCTCACAAAAAGCGCATGCGTGTCAAAAATGGGAAGCTCAGTCGGGACGCATTTCGGTGTAGCGGAGGAAATTCCCACATAGTCGACCATATTCTGGAGTTCACAGTGCCCGAACAATGTGCAACATCGCTCGTTCTCCGGGACATTCTCGGAGCATTGACTCCGATCGCAACCCTCTTGTTGGGCACACGTCAGGCAGGCGTGAGGGTGATGCGCGAGTATTGGGATCAGGTTTTCCCGTCGCCGGGTCCGGATCCGCTCGTTCTCCGTAGTCACAACCATCCCCGATCGAACTTCGCGCAAGCAGGATCGAACGAGATCAGGCTCGCCTTCCACCTCCACAAGGCAGAGCCCACAACCTTCACCCAAGCGATCGGGCTGGGCGTTTGCGATTTTCACCCCGCCCCGATACACAGCCCTTTTGGCGTGAATCCCCTCCGCAGGGGGAAGATCCGGATGTGAACAAAGGGCGGGAATATAAATAGCAGCCTTCCGAGCCGCTTCCAAGATGGTCGTGCCGGCCGGAACCTCCATCGGCTGGCCGTTAATTGTGAAAGTCAACTGATCCATACGGATCCATCGTCGTCTATCGGTTTCTCCAGCCGCTCAATTTATTCCGGCGGCAGGGTCTTTTGGTTTTGGCAAAATTCAAATCGATCCGACCGATTCGCTTTCCCGGAAATTAAACAGCACTGTCCCCTGGCAAACCCGAAATCTTTGAGGGAAACGCCTTAACTCGGTTTCGAATCGAATCTATCTTTTTCTCCCTTTTCCCCTTTGGCAGAGGGTATAACCAAAAAGCGCCGCGCCGAGAGCGCCGGCGATCTGTGTATCCCATTTGGTCTTCAGCGCATTTAGGCCGATCATGGGCATTAACCTGTCAATCACGCCCCGGTTCTTCGCCATACCGCCCGTAATGACGAATTCCGCTTGTATCCCAAACCGTTCCAACAATGAATAAATTCGCTCTGCCATGGCCCGGCAATACGCTGCGAGTACTTCTTCGGCGGTCCAGCCTTCTCTCAAAAGACCCACGGCCTCCGACTTTGCATAAACCACGCAGGTGCTGGATACGGTAGGGGGCTCTTTCTTTACTTCAAAGGAACGATCTCCGACATCGGTGATGGGGACACCGAGAAGATCTGCAAAGACTTCCATGCCGCGTCCGGTTCCTGCGGCGCATTTATCGTTCATCAAAAAATTGGTTACCTTGCCTTTCTCATCGCACCGAATGGCTTTGATGTCCTGCCCGCCCACATCCAGGACGGTTCGAACCTCCGGGCCGCAGATGAAATGGGCGCCCCTGGCATGACAGGCAATCTCGGTAATGCATCGGTCGGCCATGGGGACATGGACCCGGCCGTAGCCCGTCCCGACGCAGAAATCCATCCGCGCTTCAGGCATGTCCGTGGCCTCCAAGGCGAAGCTGAAGACGCTGCGCGCACTTGCAGGGCTGTCGAAACCCGTCCTCATGTTGCCGTAGGCGAAAATTTCTCCGTCCGCCATAATACAGGACTGGGAGCTTACGGCTCCAACGTCGATGCCGGCGGTGATAAATTTTGCGTCCTTCCAATCGATATCCGGATTTTTCCAGTTGGACTCGGCCCAGCGCCGGCATGCTTCCTTTTTCTGTTTCGGCATGTTCGTCTCCGTTAGGCCCATGGTCGGTCGTGAATCAGAGCTTGAAAACCGCCCAAAAACTTTACAAAAAATCTTTCCGTGCTTCCTCCGCGGCCACAACCGCAGCGCCCAAAGCGGCACCGTATTCGGGTTCATCGGGGATGTAGATCTTGTCCAGCGTTAAGTGCCGTTTCATGGACTCCACAAACCCGGAATTTTTGCTTACGCCGCCGACCAGTACGACATCTTCGTTGACCCCCACCCTGCGTATCAAAGAGATGATATGGCCGGCCATTGCGTCATGGATCGCCTTGCTGATATCAGGCTTTTGAGTCTTGGCATGGATGAGCCCGACCACTTCAGATTCCGCGAAAACAACACACTGGGCGTTCATGGCAATTTCTTTCTTTGACTGCAGGTACATACGGCCCATCTCTTCCAAACTCACTTCAAGGGCCCTGGCCATGACCTCGAGAAATGCGCCAGCGCCTGCTGCGCATTTCTCGTTGATGGCAAAGTCAACCACATTCCCACGATCATCGATCTTGACCGCCCGTCCCTCTTCGGCGCCCACATCCGCCACGGTTCGAGCGTTCGGAAAAAAGAAGTTCGCCCCCTTGGCCATGGCTTTGGTGTCGCTGATGATGCCGTCTTTATTATTGATGGAGACTTTTCCGGATCCGGTGATGCACGTCCTCGCAACATCACCTTCCAAAATATCGGCCTCCTTAAGCGCCGCTTCCCAAGATGCCCTGATGGCCTTCTTTTGATCAAACCGGGTCAATAACATTCCCTTGCCTATGATTTGGCCGTCTCTCAGGATAACCGTCTTGGTGTTTTTGGCACCACAGTCTATTCCCGCACTTATCATTGTTCCCAACCCCTTTTTCCGTCCCCACGTAAGCCAGGTCATCTATCGTTTTCTCGATTGCGGTATCCTACACAACGGCTTTGCCCCGGTCAAATGCGGAGAGTGCGGCCCCAAATATTTGTCGGCATTTTCATGTAAACAAAGGTATTTTTGTCCATTCTGGCATCAGAAGCAGGGGGTTGAATTCGGGGATAAATGGAGTCACTCAGGATTTAATGTCCTCTGCGGCCCCAGGATACAACCGGGTGATGAAGCGGCCCTGGGAAACCTTGCCCGCTACACCACCCACGCTCCTTTTCCCAGAAGAGCCCGCCCTGGTGCGACGACATCGGCAGTTTAAGAATAAAGACATGCCCTCCACCAAAGTGCCTGAGTTCCGAAATTGACGTGTTATCGGTCTGGGCAAGGGAATGACATACATTCCAGAGGAGTCAAAGGGCATCTATCGGTCTAAGGATGGAAAAGAGGAAGAAGTCTGTGATGCCCTGCAACGGTTGGCCGTTATGCCTGCCTGTGGGAAGCGGGAACGTCCATCAACAAGTAAATAAGTTGGCATGGTGTTGATATACTGGGAACCCTGTTACCTAAAACAAGAATGACCTGCCATGCATGGGCGCGTTTGTCCAATCATTACGTACGTTAAGTTCAACATAAAACATGTTTGCCGCTGCCCGTTCCCCCGCTGGGTCACATGATGAAAGATTCCCCGAGCGACTGCTCGTGCCATTCGCTCTACAAAATTTCAATAATAAATTCAATTTTCAGTGAAAGTTAAGTAAGGTGTCCCCGGAATCGAATATCCAGATTCGCTGCCACACCCAGCGCAGTTGCTCCCAGCCCTGCTCGCTGCGTACTCGCTTGCTTTTCACCGGCCGAATATTTGATTTGTCAAACTCTCCCACTGCGAAGCGAAACACATAGTTTGGCTCAAGTCCCATCCTGAGGTCGGTCATGACCACATGATCGCCTACGCGCTCAACGGAGTAAAACCCATGCGTAAACCATTGAAGCCGTTTGACCGGCCAATGGTCGGCAATGCCATCCAGAAGGTGCGCTTGACGGGGGAAGCGTTTAAACTGTATCCCATCGGTGTCGTCAAGCAGGGAATAAAAGCCCTCGTAATATCCCTGATCATTCATGGCCAGGACGCGCCACAACACCGTATTAAAGGGCGCCGGCACAGTCAGAAGTTTGGAATAGCGGATATTCTGCCGCTGCAATGATTCGCGGGCCGTGTTTGAAACATACACTTTCGCACCCACGCTCCAAATAAGGTAAACGGTGGTTATCACCAGACAGAGTGTGTTGAGGGCATGTCCCCGGGGGGATCGGCGGGACAGCATCATCGCCCCAAGGATACCGAAGAACAAAGGTGCGGAATAGACCGGGTCAATAATGAACATGGTCGACCACATGACGGGCGGTGTGGGCAGCGGCCAAAACGCCTGAGTCCCGTACACCGTCAGACAATCAAGCAGCACGTGGGTGGCGAAAGCCGAATAAACCAGTGCAATCCATCCCATGCGATACTTTGCCGTCTGGGGATTCAGCTTTCGAATCAACCAGACAAAAACCGGGGTCAACCCCGCCAGCACGAAAAGGGAGTGACTGGGTCCCCGGTGATAGGTGAAAGCCTTCACGGCGTCACCCAGAGGAATCAAGATGTCGAGGTCCGGGAAAAGGCCGCAGATGCCGCCCCAAAGCAGGGCACGATTTCCGACTTTTCGGCCCATAACGGTTTCGCCAACCGCGGCTCCTAAAGCGATTTGGGTCACCGAATCCATTGTCCCATCTCTTGTTGGACGCGTCTTTGCCGTGTCCTCATCCGTCTGCTCCAGTCGGTAGGGACTCCAACGAATTTGAGCGGATGGATACGGTGTCTGGGGTGTCCACTTGATTATTGTGATATTGGATTCCCATCTTTGGGAGGCGGTTTGCAATCAACCCTGAATTCCTTGTGATCGGTTCGGGTAGGCACTTAGGATGGGGAGGCCGGCTTTGCTTTACTCGGTCTGGCCAGAATTCTTTCCGCTTCGGGAATAGGAGGCGGAACGGGCCGGCCGGAAATCTCCTTCACCGCACCAAAGCGCGGAGGACAGACTTCAAGGCAGGTTCCGCATTTGATGCATTTTTCTTGGTCAATGACGTGGATTTTTTTCTTGCCGCCCGAAATCGCCTCGACGGGGCATCTTCTCCCGCAAATCATACAGGCCTGACACTTATCCGGATCAATGTAGTAGGAGACGACTTCACAAAACAACTTGTCTATCTCTTCACGGGTGAAAAGTCTGTCATAGTCTTCTTCGTTTTGAAGGCGCGACTCCAGCTTCTCCCGTTTCACTATTTTAATGTAGGGAACAAGCTTTCTAACGGCTTCCAGTTTGGACTTTAATTGATTCGCATCGATTGCTTCGGTTGTGCCGAGTGGCCCTAACTTGCCCACGCGCTTTCCAAAATCATTCATAACCTCGGTGAAAAGGATGCCTTCACCGGAGGACATAAATTCGATCCTTAACCGTTCCGGGTTCAGCCCGATATGTTCCATGATTTTTCTACAGAGAAGCACCATGTTGAGGGCATGGTAATTTCCATGGGTGATATAATTACATTCATTCAAACGGCAGCCGCCGATGAACACGCCATCCATGCCGTTTGAAAAGGCTCTGAGAACAAATTCCAAGTCGACCCTACCGGAACACATGACCCGGATAAGCCTGCTTTCATTTGAATATTGCAGTCTGGAAACTCCAGCCATGTCAGCGGCGCCGTATGCTCACCAATGGCACACGAAACCCAATATTCTTGGTTTAAATCGAAGTCCCGTGCTCATGTATGCTCACCTCGTAAGCGTTCACAGGTTCAGGGTTTCCCGATGAAATCGGGATTCAGGGTTAAGGACAAAGAAGGGATTGAGGACCCGAAATCGTCGTTAAAAATGCTCATTTTCCCAAGTAATTGCCAATTCAGTTCCAAATTTTATATTAGGCCTGACAAAGCTGACGCTTTTCTCATAAATACGTAACCCAAATGCACTCCGTGGACGAGAATTGAACCTTGAACCCCTGAACCTTTGAACCCGTGAACGGTTACATCACCTCTTTTATTGCTCATTGAAAAACGAAGGCTTTCAGGCCGTTACCAAAGATATTGAGCTATGCCTGCAATGTGGCTCAAAACATAGGGATCAGGGCGCGGGAGGCTTTCAACGCCGACTTGCTTTTCCTTGACCCTTGCGCCCTGTGCCTATAACTCATCCTCCTCCCTCGCCAGGCAAGCCAAAGCCGAGCCATCAGGATCCGGATTGTTGGGCATGCTTATTCTTCTACACATCTCCAACCGCCGCATCCATTCGGGGGAACATCGCTTCCTCTGGAAGCACCGCATCAATTTGGCTCAAAATTTCTTCATCGGTAAAGTGCTTGAGGTAAATCGCCCCTGTCGGGCACTTTGCATTACAGAGGCCATCTCCTTTACAGAGAACAGGATTCACGACCGCCTTTCTACCCTGTCGTGTCTCACGAAACTCAATGGCCGCATACGCACAGGCTGAGATACAGGCTCCACATCCGATACACTTCCGCTCATCCACTTCGCAAACCGAGCCTGACACCGTGACGATATCATGTGAGAGCAGGGTTAACGCTCGACCTGCCGCCCCATAAGCATGGTTAATCGCTTCCGGGATATGCTTGGGATAGTGAGCGGTCCCACACAGGAAAACGCCGTCCGTGGCAAAGTCAACAGGTCTCAATTTCACATGGGCTTCTTTAAAAAACCCATCCGGGCCCAGGGTGACCTTGAATAACTGAGATATTTCCCTGTTTGTTGCGGGCGGAATAACGGCGGCGGCCAAAGCGAGGTAGTCGGCATCAATGGCAAGCTTCCGACCCAAAATGGGGTCCGGCACGGTAACCCTTAAAGCGGGCCGGCCTCCCTCCTCAACCGCTTCCACCCGAGGTTTATCCTCCGGCTCATAGCGGATGAACTTTACATCCCTTTCTGAGGCTTCCCGGTAATAATCTTCCATGAGCCCGTAGGTTCTGATATCCCGAAAAAGAATGTAGATATCCATCCCGGGGTTTATCGCTTTCAGCTTCAAGGCGTTCTTTATCGCATGGCTGCAACATACCCGCGCGCAGTAGTCTCTGTCCGCCTGTCTGCAGCCTACGCATTGAATCATCACCAGCGTCTGGGAGTGGATCAGCGTCTCTTCTCCTTGGGCGATCCGCTCCCCCAATTCCAACTGGGTCAGCACCCGATCATCTTCTCCGTAAAGGTATTCGGTGGGTTCATATTCTTGCGCACCAATGGCGATGATGGTTGCGCCATGCTTTATCTCCGTGAGTCCTCGTTCAGACTGCACCTTGGTTACGAAATTCCCCACATAACCGGTGGCTTCCGTGATGGCGGCTCCGGTATATACATGGATGAAAGGGTGCTGATACACCCGGCGTACCAGATCTCGCAAATAGGCTTGAACATCCAGGCCCTCCAATGTGTAATAGATTCTACCCGCCGTGCCTCCCAAGTCTGATTCCTTTTCCAGCAGGCAAACCTCATGTCCCTGGTTGGCGATGGAGAGTGCGCAAGTCATGCCGGCGATACCTCCACCAACCACCAACGCCCGCTTGTTGACCGGAAGGTCGATTTCCTGTAATGGCGCCAAATGGCAAGCGCGTGCTACCGACATCCGGGTGATGTCTTTTGCCTTTTGGGTGGCGTCTTCCGGTTCTTTGGAGTGGACCCAGGAGTTATGCTCCCTGATATTGGCCATTTCGAAGAAATATTGATTAATTCCCGCCTCCCGAAGGGTGTCGCGAAACAACGGCTCAAGTGTCCTGGGGGAGCAGGCAGCGACAACCACGCGATTGAGCCCTTTTTCCTCTATCATGTCGGTTATTTCTTGGGCGGAATTCGTGGCACATGAAAATAGCTGCTCCTGCGCGTGGACAACATGGGGTAAGGTTAAGGAATAATCAACCACGGAAGGGACATCCACCACCCGTCCGATATTCGCACCGCAATGACACACAAAGACTCCGATCCGTGGATCCTCTTCTGAAACATCCCTTTCCGACGGATAAACCCTTTCTCGGGTCAGCTTCTCTCGCCTGTAGTCAAGCAGTTGACCGCATTGGGAGCCGGCTCCGCTGGCGGTGAAAACCGACTCGGGGATATCCATAGGACCCTGAAAGGCCCCGCTTACATAAATTCCGCGTCTGGTGGTTTCCATGGGATTGAAAGGGATCGCTTTACAGAATCCGTGTGAATCCAGTTCAATTCCGAATTTATCCGCCAGACCCTCATAAGCAGCGGGCGGATTCAATCCGACAGATAATACCACCATATCGAATTCTTCTTCTTTTACGCCACCCTCGGGACTTGCATATCTTAAGACCACATTCTTGCTTTCCGGGATCTCTCTTACGACCGATACGTAGCTTCTTATAAATCGAATCCCGGAAAGGTTTTCCGTTCTTTGGTAGTAGGGTTCGAAATCCTTGCCATAAGAACGAATATCGTTATGAAACACCGTACACGCCGCCTCCGGGTCGTGATCCTTTGTCAAAATCACCTGTTTCTGTGTGTAGGTGCAGCATACGGCAGAACAATAGCTGTTATCCCCCGGGGTAACCCGTCTGGAGCCGACGCATTGGATCCAGGCTATTTTATGAGGATGCATCTTGTCGGAAACACGCAGTATCTCACCTTCGTATGGACCGGTGGCGCACAACAGCCGTTCAAAGTCAAGACTGGTTACCACGTTTTCAAACTTCCCGTAGCCATAGTCTCCCTTTATTTCAGGGTCAAATACCTCATAGCCCGGAGACAAAACGATCGCCCCCACTTTTACTTCCACCTTTTCCGGCGTTTGGTTCAGATCTATGGCGTCATTTGCGCAGACTCCCTGGCAAATGCGGCATTTTTTCTCTTTAAGGTACAGGCAGTTTTCATCGATATAAGTGATGAGCGGAACTGCTTGAGAAAAGTAGATATGGACGGCTTTATTCGACGATAAGTCTTGATTATAGGGATCAGGAACCATGACCGGGCAGTATTCTACGCAGGTCGTACACCCCGTGCACTTGTCCTCTATAATGTATCGGGGTTTCTTAATCAGCTTAACCGTAAAGTCTCCTGCTTTTCCCTCGACCCTATCAACTTCGGTTAACGTCAGAACCTCTATGTTGGGATGCCGGCCGACCTCGACCAGTTTGGGCGCGAGGATTCACATGGAGCAGTCATTGGTGGGATAGGTCTTGTCAAGCTGAGCCATATGGCCGCCGATGGCAGGCGACCGTTCAACCAGGTAAACCTTAAAACCGGCAGTGGCGAGATCAAGAGAGGCTTGAATACCGCTGATCCCTCCCCCGACAACCATGACGTCTCCAAAATTACCGTCCGCGAAACCTTCACAGAGCTGCTCAATTGGTTCTTTTTCCACTTTCAACCGCCTTTATCAGATATGCTGGCTTTCTAGATCATTTCCCCGATAATTTCCGTGATGTCTTTGACCTCTATCTTTTCGGCAACATCCAGGGTTATCCGGCTATCCTCGAAATTGGCGATGCAATAAGGGCAGGAAGTCACCAGCACGTCCGCCCCGACACCGATGGCTTGTTCCAATCTGAGGTCGGAGAATCTCTCACCCTTCAAGGTTTCCATCCAGATTCTGCCTCCGCCCCCTCCGCAACAAAGGCTATCCACGCGCGAATCCGGCATCTCTCTCAGATCTAAACCGGGTATCTTCTTTAGGGCCTCTCGGGGCTCGTCATAAATGCCATTGTGTCGACCCAGGTAACATGGATCATGATACGTCACTTTTTTGCCATACGCCTTGGAGAGTTCAATCCTTCCCTCATGAATAAGCTCAAACAGATATTGGGAGATATGAACCACCTCAAAATCCACCTGAAATTCGGGATATTCGTTTTTGAAGGTATGGTAGCAATGCGGGGAAGAGACGAGGATTTTCTTCACTCCGTTGTCGATAAACGTCTTGATGTTTTCCCTGGCCAAGCGCTTGAACACCTCCTCATCGCCCGTCTTGCGGATGCTTTCTCCACAGCAATTCTCCTTGGAGCCCAGTATCCCGAAATCCACCTCCGCTGCGTTGAGAATGTTGGCTGTGGCTTTCGCCACCTTTTTTAGCCTTGGGTCGTAACAGAGGTAGCAGCCGGGGAAATATAAAATGTCCATCCCCTCGCTGAACGGTTTTACGGAAAGACCTTCCGCCCATTCCGCCCGCTTTGCTCGCTCTTCATTCAAGGGGTTCCCTTCGCCAACGAGGCTTCCCCTTACCGTGCGGATGGGGGTGACGGCTTTGGGGAACACCCCATATTCCGTGGCAATCCTGCGTAAGGCGACACCGGATTCTATCTGTCTTACGTCCCGGGGACAGTGCTGAGGGCATCTTCCGCAAGTCGTACACAGCCATATATCTTCGCTTTCTATCTCCGTCAAACCGAACGTAGCCTGTCGAACGATTTTGCGCATACTAAAGTCCCGGACTCGATTCCACGGACAAACAACATCGCATAATCCGCATTGAAAACATCTTTTGAAAGCGTCTCCACCGCTCGCCTTGATGACATCGATGATCTCCTTGTAATCGGCGACATTCTCCACTGTCTTTCTCTATCCTCTTATTCGGCCTTCGTGCTTTAGGTCTTCTTTGCCATTCGGGCAACGGTTTGCATTATCTTGTCCAAACCAAATTTGTCTGCCAAGGCTTCCAATCCGATCTCCATCTCCGCCTGCGGCTCCTCGTCTTCGACTTCCTCCTCCCGTTCTTCATAAATCAGGGCGTCATTTAAACACCACTGAACACACAGGGGCTCTTTTAAATCCGGATCGCTTTCACACATATCGCATTTCAGAGGGAGACCGGAATCGGGTTCTTTGAAAATGTCCCGGGATGGACAGGAAGCCCTGCAGAAAGCACATTCTTCATATTCCTTGCCGTCAATCACATATTTGTCTCTGCCCATGCATTCGGATGGCGTATACTCGCCCGCATATACAGGCACATAGATGTCTCTGAGCGGATCACGAATCACCCGAATGCGGGACCTCGCCGGATTATTGCTGCTGTATTTCGGCGTGGCGTGAAAGGCGGAGCAGACAACCTCACAGGCACGGCAACCGTTGCATTTGTCGGCATCAACTTTTATTGTTTTGACGATTTTCATTTTTTTCTCGCCCACGGCTACAGCTCCCTCTCTTTTTCCGCCGAGGTCTCTTTGGAAGGGGCATCCGCATTGTCTGCATAGACCCCCCTTTTTTCGAAGTCTTCGAATACGTAATCCAGACCCAATTCATGTAAAGACGCTTTGGTAGGAATGCCCTCGTTATTCCACCCCTTGAACTTGTAATACGTATCCAAGAGCTCCTTTTCAAGCTCGGGAAATCTTTTCTTCCAGTGGTTCTCCGGAGGCTTCTCATCTTTTCTCCGCATGCCTCTTCTGATGTTATTGGCTCTCACCAAAGTCCGATATCTCTTGATTGCTTGCTTTAGAGCGGCTTCATCCATATCGATGCCCGCCCCTGAGGAGATAAATTTCGGATAATTGTGTATGTGATACGGAGGCTTCAGGGGAAAGGACGACAAACCGGCGCACATCCCGAGCGCGTCATCGATGTAGTGCATTTTCTCTTGCCAGTCCACAATTTCACATGACATCTGAACAGTCGGATAATATGGATTTGAGTTTTCTCCCCGAAATTCCCAGTCCAGAAGATATTGCTTAAACTTTTCATCAGGAACCTGAATCCAATCCTTAACAAACGCCTCTCTCTCCTCGATCGTCGCAAACGGCGCCTGGGGGAACTGCCCTTCAATTTGGGTAATGTTTATCTTCTCGCCGGTAGCATACATAAGGAAATAAACAGGATTCAGCATGGATAGCTTGAGCGGCAACTGCTCATGTTTTTTAATATTATTATGGGCATATGCTTCTGCGCCCTTACCAATCTGTTGGGCCGCCCAATACGTACCATTGGCCAAAACATCCCCGATCCCTTCCCGCCGAACAATTCGGTCAAGTAACCAGTAAAATCTCCCCTCGTTATCGGACGGCATCCCCGGCATGTCATCGTCCGTCAATATGCCGTTTTCATAAAGCTCAACGGCGAAGGCCATCACTTGCGGAGTTGAGAATCCGTCCACGCCATACTCCGTAGCGCGTTGAGCAATTCTAAAACCAAAATCCAGGTCTGAATAGGCCGCCATGGTATAGGTAAGTTTCGAGAAGCATTTCATCATGTATGTTGGAAGTCCCGGCATGGAAAGGGTTGCTCCGCATTTCATCGGACAATTATAGCAACTGATCAGTCGCGTCCGCGCATTTTCCAGAGAGTCCTTCCACTTCTCTTCGATTTCCTCGTTCCAAAAGCCTTTTCTGCGCGTGCGGGAATTCCCCCACATGAAATTCTCCGTGTGCCACTTCTCATCATGGACTTTCATTTCTTGCGGTGACCCAAGACCGGCTAAAATGGGCATGACCCCCGGAATCGGTTCCTCTTCCCGGACTTTTATATACGCCAGCACTTCGTTACAAAGTTCCATATATTCGGCGGGTCGCGCAACATGGATGTCTTTGGTCCCACGAACAGCGATCGCCTTCAGTTTTTTGTCTCCCATAACGGCGCCGATTCCGAGTCGGCTGGCGCTGGACCTGCCCTGCTCGATGGAAGCCATATAGACCCTGTTTTCACCCGCCAGGCCGATAGCAGCCACCTGGGCTTTCGTCTCCTTCAACTCCTCTTTAATGAGTTCCGCAGTTTCAATAGCCCCTTTCCCCTGCAAATGCGCGGCATCACGTATTTCTACTTTGTCATTGTTTATCCACAAATAAACCAGCTCCGGGGATTTGCCGCGGATGATCACTTTGTCATAACCGGCATATTTCAATTCCGGTGCCCAAAATCCTCCCATCATTGAATAGGCCATGAACAAAGTTTGAGGAGAAAATGTAGAAACAATGGTACGATTACAACCGACAGCGGGTGTGCCACATAAAAGACCGGCAGCAAATATAAGGAGATTATCCGGAGAAAACGGTTCAATTTCGGGGGGGACCCGATCCCACAATATCTTGGCGTTCGTCCCCAACCCCCCCAGATAAAGCTCGGTGTCTTTTGGGTCGGTTTCTACCCGCTCAATGTTTCCCCGGGTTAAATCAATTTCTAAATTAAACCCTGTCTCTGCGTATCTCATTTTTTCCCTTTCAAGATTAGCTGAGTCTTTGAGATAATTGTTGATTCCTCATAAATTCCTTTCACTCAACTTAAAACAAGCTTTAATATTTAAAAAAGGACCAAAATCAACTCAAAAATTGGTTACAATGTGATCACAATTTAGCTATATCATAACTATATGTCAAGAGAAAAGTGGAATTCTTGACCTGTCCAAGCAGGGGAAACGATGGGATAAAAGCTTCCTTTTTATGTTCCTACAGTGAAGAATTCATTGATGGGTCTCAATTCGGAACTTCACCTAACATCCCCATGATGTTGTGCCTTCATCTGGATAGGCCGACAGAGAGGATTCGGGAGGTGAAGGTGGGGGCCATAAGGGCTGTTTCCCTTCTAAGGGAGAAGGCTAAGGAAATGAGAGTGACGGCTGGTCCCCGGGATTTACAGGGTCAGCGGGCTAAAGCCGGGATGCGGTGTTGAAGCGGGGCAGCCAATTTGAGAGCAGAGTGGAATTCAAATGCCCAATGAAAGCTGTCAACGCCCTCTCTCAAAGCTCCGAGGAATGATGAGACGATGGGTTGCTCGCTTTCAGCAAGGGATTGACCATCAAAAATCCAAATCCT
>JAWOGN010000066.1:0-13986 GCA_046496815.1 Desulfatiglandaceae bacterium | reverse complement strand
TAATCCGCGTGCCCCGGACAGTCTACATGCGCATAATGCCGATTCCCCGTCTCATATTCCACATGCGCCGTCGCAATCGTTATCCCACGCGCCTTCTCCTCAGGCGCCTTGTCTATCTCATCAAACGGAATATAATCCGCCATCCCGCGCTTCTCTAAATGCTTCGTAATCGCCGCCGTCAACGTCGTCTTGCCATGATCTATATGCCCGATCGTCCCTACGTTTATGTGCGGCTTCGTCCTCTCAAATTTCTTCTTCGACATCTCTTATCCCTCCTTGACGATCCCGAATCCACCCCGTCACGCCACCTGCTTCACTCGGTTTCTCAGCGATTGAAATATTCTTACCATCTGTAATGTGCAAAGGCTTTATTCGCTTCGGCCATTCTGTGTGTATCATCCTTTTTCTTCATTGCGGCCCCTCTCGAATTCGCGGCATCCATGATCTCACCGGCCAGCTTCGCAGCCATTGTTTTTTCTCCTCTCTGACCGGCAAAGCCGATAAGCCATCGAATGCTGAGTGCCTGCCGCCGGGTCGGCCTGACTTCCGTGGGCACCTGGTACGTGGAGCCGCCGACGCGACGGGATTTCACTTCCACGGCAGGTTTAACATTTTCAACCGCTTTTTGAAAAACACCCAACGGGTCCTGTTTTGTTTTCTCCGATATGATATCGAATGATTTGTAAAAGATCGATTGTGCGGTGTTTTTTTTGCCCTTTTTCATCAGGTTGTTAACGAACTTGGCCACCAGTACACTTTTGTATTTGGGGTCAGACACAATCTCTCGCTTTGAAATCACTCTTTTTCTTGGCATCAAAATTCTCCGTAAAAACTAAACATAAAATCCTGACTGGGAACCGGATAACCCGCTCAAAGACTCTTGGGTCGTTTTGCGCCATACTTTGACCGACCTTGACGGCGATCATCCACCCCGGTTGTGTCCATGGTACCCCGAATAATATGATATCTGACACCGGGCAGATCCTTTACCCGTCCCCCGCGAATTAACACCACGGAATGCTCTTGAAGGTTGTGGCCCATACCCGGGATATAAGAAGTCACTTCAATTCCATTCGTCAGTCTGACTCGCGCGACTTTTCGCAATGCGGAGTTGGGTTTTTTCGGCGTCGAGGTGTATACCCGGACACAGACCCCCCGTTTTTGGGGTGCCCGCTGGAGGGCGGGAGTCTTTACCTTTTTCTTGGGTTTTCGACGGCCCTTCCGAACAAGCTGATTTATTGTCGGCATAATTACTCCTACGTTTCAAACAAGTAAAAAACGGGGTACAAACTCAAAAACATTTTCGGCACAAAACGATTTGTATATTTTTTACGTTTGTATTTGTCAACATTTTTTCGCAAAAGCGCACCAAAAAAATCAACTTGCAATACCGACCTCAACGTCTCTGTATTCCCTTACCCCGGTCCCGGCCGGAACCAAACGACCCATGATTACATTCTCCTTGAGGCCTTTGAGGTAATCCACCTTCCCGGCCACACTGGCATCGGATAACACTTTGGTCGTTTCCTGGAAAGAGGCGGCGGATATGAAACTCTCCGTGCTCAGGGAGGCCTTGGTAATTCCCAACAGCAGGGGTTCTGCAGTGGCCGGCTTCCCCCCCGCCGCTATAATTTTGTCATTCTCTTCCTTAAAATGCCACCGCTCAACATGTTCGCCCAAAAGAAACTGGGAGTCACCCACATCCGTCACGCTTAACTGCCGCAGCATTTGCCTGACAATCACCTCAATATGCTTATCGTTAATTTTCACACCTTGAAGACGGTAAACCTCCTGCACCTCATTCACAAGATATTTTGCCAGTTCTTTAATCCCCCTGATTTTCAAAATGTCATGGGGATTGACGGAACCGTCCATCAAAGCTTCACCCGCTCGGACATAGTCGCCTTCCAGAACACTGACGTGTTTTCCCCTAGCAACAAAGTAGTCAACCGATTCGCCCACCTCCGGGGTAATTGTCATTTTGCGTTTCCCTTTGGTGTATTTCCCGAATGAGACAACGCCGTCGATCTCACTGATGATAGCCGTCTCCTTGGGTTTTCTCACCTCAAACAGCTCCGCGACTCTCGGCAGACCTCCGGTGATATCTTTTGTTTTGGTCGTTTCTCTTGGAATCTTTGCCAAAACGGAACCAGGCCCTGCGTTATCTCCCTCATTGACCATAATGATCGCCCCCACGGGCAAATGGTAACGGGCCTTCGCCTTGGAACTGCCGGGCAAACCGGCTGTTTTTCCGCTGTCGTCCTTTATGGAAATCCTCGGCCTGATGTCCACGTCACGGGCCTCAACAATGACCCTGCTGATCTTTCCCGTGACCTTATCGCGCTTCTCCCGCATGGTGCGACCTTCCAAGATATCCCCGAATTTGATAACCCCGGAAACTTCCGTCATAATGGGTATCGTGAAGGGGTCCCATTCAGCCAAAACCTGATCGGATTTGACATTGGCACCGTCGCGTACCTTTAGGGTCGCACCGTAAATAATAGGATATCGCTCCACTTCCCTGCCGCCCTTCCCCAAAATAGCGATTTCGCCGTTCCGGTTCATGACGACCAGGTCGCCTTGATCGTTTTCAACTGTTTTCAATTCAACGAATTTCACCTGGCCCTGGTTTCTTGGCTGAATGGTGGACTGCTCCACCCGCCGACTGGCCGTGCCGCCGATGTGGAATGTCCGCATGGTGAGCTGAGTCCCCGGTTCGCCGATGGACTGCGCAGCGATGATACCGATGGGTTGACCGATATTGACCTCATGTCCGTGCGCCAGATCCCTGCCATAGCACTTTTTGCAGACGCCTCGTTTCGATTCACATGTCAGAACCGATCGGATTCGGACCCTCTCAACACCGGCATTTTCTATTTTTTCGACTTTTCCTTCATCGATTTCCTCATTGGCATTCACCAGCAGTTCCCCGGTCATCGGATCATAGATATCCTCCAGGGCGACTCGACCCAAAATGCGCTCCCCAACCCGCTGTAAGATCTCACCACCTTCCACAAGGGCATCCACCCAGATGCCGTCCATTGTGCTGCAGTCTTCTTCAGTGACAATGGCATCTTGGGCAACGTCCACGAGTCTCCGTGTCAAATAGCCGGAGTTTGCCGTTTTGAGTGCAGTGTCCGCCAGGCCTTTCCGGGCGCCGTGGGTCGAGATGAAGTATTGTAGAACCGTGAGTCCTTCCCGAAAATTAGAGGTAATCGGTGTTTCAATGATCTCTCCGGATGGCTTCGCCATTAAGCCTCTCATTCCGGCCAGCTGCCGCATCTGATCCTTGCTTCCCCTGGCCCCCGAATCAGACATCATGTAAATGGGATTAAAACTGTTCACCTCCATCTTTTCTTTTCTCGGCCCCTCCAGCTTTTCCAAGGCCATTTCCCTCATCATCTCCGATGCCACGTTTTCTGTGGATTGAGCCCAAATATCCACGACCTTATTGTATTTTTCCCCATCCGTAATGAGGCCGTTGACGTACTGATTATCGATGTTTCTGACTTCTTTTTCCGCTTTTTCTATAATCTCCGCCTTGTTCGATGGGATGACCATGTCCTTCATAGAGATCGAAATACCCGACAGCGTCGCGTATTTGTACCCCATATCCTTGAGTCGGTCCGCCAAAATCACCGTGGATTTGATGCCTGCCCTGCGATAGGACTCGTTGATCAAAATCCTCAGTTCCCGCTTGGTCATCACCTTGTTCATGAGAGAAAAAGGAAGCGATTCCGGCAGGATTTCATATAGGATTACCCGGCCCGTGGTGGTCTCCTCAAGTTTTCCCGCAATCCTGACTTTGATGGATGCGTGCAGATCCAATTCGCCCGCATCGTGAGCGATTCGGACCTCCTGCGGATTTGAAAACACCTTTCCTTCTCCCTTGGCAAATGGCCGCTCCCGGGTCATGTAGTAGATTCCCAAGACAATATCCTGGTTGGGCACAATGATGGGATCTCCGTGGGCCGGGGATAGGATATTGTTGGTGGACATCATCAAGACCCTGGCCTCGATCTGCGCTTCGATGGACAGGGGGACATGGACCGCCATCTGATCCCCATCGAAATCCGCATTAAAGGCAGTACATACCAAAGGATGCAGCTGAATGGCTTTCCCCTCGATGAGGATTGGTTCAAAGGCCTGAATTCCGAGTCGATGCAAGGTCGGGGCTCTGTTCAGCAGGATGCAATACTCTCTGACCACCTCATCCAAGGCATCCCAGACCTCCGGTGTTTCTCGATCTACCATCTTTTTTGCACTCTTAATCGTGGTGACCAGCCCTTTTTCATCCAGCTTATTGTAAATGAAAGGTTTAAAAAGCTCCAACGCCATTTTCTTGGGAAGACCACACTGATGCAATCGCAGGTCGGGTCCGACTACGATGACCGATCGGCCTGAATAGTCAACGCGTTTACCGAGTAAATTCTGTCGGAACCTTCCCTGTTTCCCTTTCAGCATATCACTGAGGGACTTGAAAGGCCGTTTGTTTGCGCCTGTGACGACTTTACCCCTCCTGCCATTGTCGAAAAGAACATCCACGGCCTCCTGAAGCATTCGCTTCTCGTTCCTGACGATAATGTCCGGGGCATTGAGCTCCAAAAGTCTTTTCAATCGATTGTTCCGATTAATTACCCGACGATACAGGTCGTTTAAATCGGAGGTGGCAAAGCGACCCCCGTCGAGGGGCACAAGCGGTCTCAGGTCGGGCGGCAACACCGGAATCGCATCCAAAATCGTCCATTCAGGTCGATTCTTCGAATCTCTGAATGCATCGATGATCTTGAGCCGTTTGCCCAGCTTTTTCCGCTTCGCTTCGGACTTGGTCCCCAGCATTTCAGCTCTCAGGGTTTCCGAAAGCTCATCCAGGTTTAGATTCCGCAACATGCCCTGAATCGATTCAGCGCCGATGCCGGCTTCGAAGCGATCTCCGAAGTCTTCCCTTGCCTGTTGAAGTTGTTCATCCGTCAACAGGGTACCTTTGGTGAGCGGAGTATCCTTCGGATCCATGACAATATAAGATTCAAAGTAAAGGACACGTTCCAGATCTTTCAGTGTCAGATCGAGCAGATTCCCCACCTTCGAGGGAAGACACTTCAAAAACCAAATGTGAGCCACCGGGGCGGCAAGTTCAATATGCCCCATTCGTTCCCGTCGAACTTTTGACTGAATGACCTCGACGCCGCATTTCTCGCACACGATACCTCTGTGTTTCATGCGCTTGTATTTGCCGCAGTTACATTCATAATCCTTGATAGGCCCAAATATCTTAGAGCAGAAGAGCCCGTCTCTTTCCGGCTTGAAGGTCCTATAGTTGATGGTTTCGGGTTTTTTGACTTCACCGAAAGACCACTCTCTGATTTTCTCCGGCGAGGCAAGAGAAATTCTTACCGCATTGAAACTTGACGGGTCTTTAGGCTTTGTGAAGAAACTATATACCTCTTCCAATCCTTTTCTCCTTTATGCTTGATTGTCCTCGAAAAGCTGCACCTCCAGACCCAGGCTCTGAAGTTCTTTCATGAGTACCTTGAAGGACTCGGGAAGTCCGGCCTCGAGCACATTATTCCCTTTCACGATCCTTTCATACATTCGGGTTCTTCCGGCGACATCATCCGATTTAACGGTCAAAAACTCCTGGAGGGTATACGCGGCCCCATAGGCTTCCATGGCCCAAACCTCCATTTCGCCCAATCTCTGACCGCCGAACTGAGCCTTTCCTCCCAGGGGTTGCTGCGTAACCAGGGAATACGGTCCGATGGAGCGTGCGTGCAACTTATCGTCCACCAAGTGGTGCAATTTCATCACGTACATGACACCGACGGTCACCTCCTGATCGAAGGGCTCCCCGGTTCGTCCGTCATAAAGAATCGCTTGGCCGGTCACGGGCAGCCCGGCCTCCGTCAGGTATTTCTTAATTTCCTCCTCCTCGGCGCCGTCAAATACCGGTGAAGCCACCGGGACCCCATCTGTCAGCAATCGGGCACGGGCAAGGAGTTCCTGATCGGATGCATTCTCAAAAAACTTATCATATTCTTTTTGCGAAAAAACATTCCTGAGTTTTCGCCGCAACGCATGCGTATCCTTCATTTTGTCCAAAAGCACCTGAACCTTTTTGCCGAGTCCATGGGATGCCCATCCCAAATGCGTTTCCAGGACCTGTCCCACATTCATCCGCGAGGGAACCCCCAAGGGATTTAAGATGATGTCCACCGGCGTACCGTCGGCAAAATAAGGCATATCTTCAATGGGAAGGACCCGGGACAGGACCCCCTTGTTCCCATGACGGCCGGCCATTTTGTCGCCGACCGACAATTTGCGTTTCACCGCTACGTAGACCTTGACCATCTTGATAACGCCGGGAGCCAACTCATCTCCGAGGCTCAATCTCTCTATCTTATCCTCGAACGCTTTCTTCAGGCTCGCCACTTTGCCGGTGTAAGCCGCGATAATTGACTCCAGTCGTTCGATCAGGTCCATGCTGACCTTCAGGTCAACACCCGCCCAGGCCTCGATCTCAATTCGATTGACATCTTCCCATTTTATTTTCCGATTTGTGCGCATGAGCACTTCACCGGTGTCTTTGTCATACATATCCGTTTTGAGCTTGTTGTCGACAAGGATATGGCCGATCTTCTCCTTTACACTTCGACCGATGACATCCAGCTCGTCCTGGTGGTCTTTTCGATTTCGGAGCATTTCTTCGGCTTCGACCGCAAGCGTGCGCTCGTCCTTCTCAACGCCTCTCCTGGAAAAAAGCTTGGCGTCAATGACGGTTCCCTGAACACCCGGTGGGACCCTCAAAGAGGTGTCTCTGACGTCTCCCGCCTTATCCCCAAAAATCGCCCTGAGAAGTTTCTCTTCAGGAGAAAGCTGCGTTTCCCCCTTGGGGGTGATCTTTCCCACAAGGACATCGCCCGACTGGACTTCCGCTCCTATTCGGATGATCCCGCTTTCGTCCAGATTCTTCAACGCATCTTCGCCCACGTTGGGGATATCTTTGGTAATCTCTTCTTTGCCCAGCTTGGTGTCCCGCGAAACCACTTCAAATTCTTCTATGTGTATTGAAGTGTATATATCCTCTTTCACGACCCTTTCGCTGATAAGCATCGAATCCTCAAAATTATATCCGCCCCAGGACATGAACGCCACCATCACGTTTTGACCCAGTGCGAGCTCTCCGAGCTCCGAGGCGGGGCCGTCTGCGATAATCTGCCCTTTCGTTACAATCTCACCCTTCCGGACAATAGGCTTTTGGGTGTAACAGCTATTCTGGTTGGACTTCTTAAACTTGATTAGTTTGTAGATCTCCACCTCCGGTTCGTCGTTATCGGATCCGCCACTGGACCTGACAACGATACGCGAGGCATCCACATTTTCGATAACACCATCTCTTTTGGCAATCACCGAAATGCCTGAGTCCCGAGCGACCACGCTTTCGATTCCGGTTCCCACCAACGGCGCCTTTGCCTTCAGGAGCGGAACGGCTTGGCGCTGCATATTTGATCCCATCAGGGCTCGGTTGGCATCGTCATGCTCCAGGAAAGGGATCAAGGATGCAGACACGCTGACGAGCTGGTCCGGCGAAACATCCATATACTTTACGTTCGCGATGGGGCTCTTGCCGGCCTCTCCCTCAATTCTCACAGCCGCCTCTTTTCTTATGAAGCGGCCCCTTTCGTCCAGCGGCGCATTGGCTTGGGCGATTGCATAGTCTCTTTCATCAAGGGCAGACAGGTATTCAATCTGAGTGGTTGCGGTTCCTTTCTCTACATGCCGGTAGGGTGTTTCAATGAATCCGAACTCATTGACCCTTGCATACGTACTCAACGAAACGATCAGACCGATGTTGGGGCCTTCCGGCGTCTCAATCGGGCAAATCCGGCCATAATGCGTGGGGTGAACATCCCGAACCTCAAAACCTGCCCGCTCCCTCGTCAAACCGCCGGGGCCCAACGCACTCAGTCTGCGCTTGTGGGTAACCTCCGATAAGGGGTTGGTCTGGTCCATGAATTGAGACAGCTGGCTCGTTCCAAAAAACTCCTTAACCACTGCTGAAACCGGTTTTGAATTAATCAAATCGTGGGGCATCAAGGTTTCCACTTCCTGGAGGCTCATTCTTTCTTTGATCGCCCGTTCCATTCTCACGAGCCCGATGCGATACTGGTTCTCCAAAAGTTCACCAACCGCTCTTACCCGGCGGTTTCCAAGGTTATCGATATCATCAACCATGGCTTCCGTGTTCTTCAGTCGGATCAACTCTTTGACCGTACCCAAGATATCTTCTTTTCTCAGGGTTCGTTGTTCGAGCGGCACATCGTAATTGAGCCGGAAGTTTAGTTTCAATCGTCCCACCTTTGAAAGGTCATAGGTGTTGATGTTGAAAAACAGATTCTTACAAAAGTTGTTGGCGACCTCCTGGGTGGGTGGGCTGCTGGGCCGCATTTTTCTGTAAATATCAAGAATCGCTTCATCGGGGGTATCGACTTTGTCCAACAACATCGTATCTCGAATCGTGGTGCTCACCTCCGGGGCATCCAACACCAGAAACTCCAGTTCGGCGATCCCCTTGTCCTTCACCAATGCCAGCGCCTCTTCCGAGAGTGGCTGATTGCCCTCGAGTAAAACCTCCCCGGTTTCAGGGTCAACCAAATCATCGGCGATGATACGACCCTCGACATCAGAGATTTCGATGGGGATCCGTGTCACGCCCGCCCCTTCAAGGGTTTTCTGCAGTCGTTTGGTGTATTTCTCCCCTTTTTTCGCTAAAATTTCTCCGGTCTTTGCATCGACGATATCCTTGGTAATTCTCTTCTGATATAGGTTTTCTATCTTCGCTTCTCTCCAGAGGGCGTTATTCTCGATGTGAATGATCTCGGTTTGATAGAAATAACGGAGGATCTCTTTGGTGGAGTAACCGAGCCCCTTCAGAAGTATGGTGGCCGGAAATTTGCGCCTTCGATCGATCCGAACATGCAAAATATCTTTGGGGTCAAACTCGAAATCAAGCCAGGAACCTCTTAACGGAATGATCCGGGCGGAGTAAAGCAGCTTTCCGCTCGAATGCGTCTTACCCTTGTCATGGTCAAAGAAAACCCCCGGGGATCGATGTAGCTGACTCACGACCACCCGCTCGGTACCGTTAATGATGAAGGTTCCCCGCTCAGTCATCATGGGCAGGGTCCCAAAATAGATCTCCTGTTCCTTGATGTCTCTGATACTTTTGGTGCCGTTCGCCGTGTCCGTATCGAACACAGCCAACCTGACAGTCAGCTTAAGCGGCGTCTCATAGGTCATTCCTTTATTCAGGCAATCTTCTTCATCGTATTTGACATCCTCAAACTTGTATCTGACAAATTCCAAGGAGGACGTGCCCGCGAAATCATGAATTGGAAAGACACTCTTAAATGCACCCTGAAGCCCAAAAAGCTGCCGTTCATCAGGAGGCGTGTCCTTTTGCAGAAACCTTTCATAAGATTCTTTTTGCATGTCAATTAAATTCGGGATATCAATGATTTTATCAATTTTCCCGAAAGTTTTTCTGATGCGCTTCTTGACACCATCTGTTCCCGGCATGGTATCTCCTCTAATCTAAAATTTGACGCATTGCGATTCCCTGCTCTACCGGCAGCAATCGAAAATGATCGTTAAAATTTGCTTCATTCAATCACGGCACCTTTCACTTCCCACACGGGGCAACGCAACCCCCGCACCGGATGGCGCTACATGGTGCCCGATCGAATACCGTTATGTTTCCTCCCGCCGATAGCGAGAGGTGAGGCTCAAATTATAACCTTCGAAATACTCCATGTATTTCTGTGGTTTTGATTCTCACCTCCCTTGATCTTGGAAAAAGTCCCTGGTTTTTGTTCAGACGCTACTTAATCTCCGCGGTGGCGCCCGCTTCCTCGAGTTGACTCTTTATGCCCTCTGCATCGTCCTTGCTAACCCCTTCTTTCACAGGACCCGGCACGCCGTCTACGACCGCCTTTGCCTCTTTCAACCCCAGACCCGTAATGGCACGGACGACTTTTATGACCTGGATCTTCTTGTCCCCCACAGCGGTGAGAACCACGTCAAATTCCGTTTGCTCAGCGACCTCTTCCGCCTCTGCCGCCGGTGCCGCCGCCACGGCAATCGGTGCTGCAGCGCTCACGCCGAATTTCTCTTCCAGCTCTTTCACGAGTTCGGATAACTCGAGGACAGTCATGTTGGAAATATACTCGATTACATCTTCTTTCTTGATATCTGCTGCCATATCTAATTTTAAACCTCCGTGATTTTTCTTTCCGGCACTAATTCGCTTTTTCTTCCTCAATAGCCTTTAGCACGTACAACAGCTTGACTATCAGCCCATTCAAGACCCGCACAAAAGACGCAGGAACGCCCTGCATGGCAGATAAAACTTGGGCCAGAAGCACATCTCTGCCGGGCAACTCCGCCAATCTTCGAATGGCTTCCGCATCGATTCGCTTCCCGGATATCTGACCGACCTTGATCTGCAGTTGCTTGAATTCCTTGGAGAAATTCGCCAGAACTTTCGCAGATGCAATCACGTCGTCATAGGTCAATGCGACGGCGGACGGCCCGATCATGTGCGCTTCCAGTGAAGCTGCGTGTGTTTCCTTACAAGCCAACTTCAAGAGCCTGTTTTTTACCACTTGGAATTCAGCATCCACATCCCGAAGCTCTTTTCTGAGTCGATTCATGGCTTCCACATTGAGGCCCTGATAATCAACGAGGAAAGTCCCTTTTGCCTTTGAAAAGCGACTGTAAAAATCAGCAACAAGCGCTTTTTTTTCTTCCCTGTTCATATTCACCTCCTCTCCTTTCGACACTTGTTATGTCAAAGTCAGAGGCGCAAAAAATGCAATTTGCTTCGAATCAGTCTCGGTAGGCCTGTCTCATTAAGCCCGCTGCCGACATTTGGGAATCATTCCCAATGATCGTTAAGGCACCTACTGTCTTTGACCAAATATATGTTTGCTTTTGATTTAACGGTTCAAAAGGTCTTTCATGTATGCAGGGTCAATTTTTATCCCCGGGCCCATACTCGCAGACACGGCGATGCCTCTCAGATAGGTCCCTTTACTCGCGGGAGGTTTCAATCGCAGGATTGTCTCCATAAAGGCTGCAATGTTCTCCAGAAGCTTTTCCGGACCGAACGATGTTTTGCCCATGGGGGCATGCACGATACCGGCCTTCTCGACCTTGAAATCGATCTTCCCGGCCTTGATCTCTTTTACGGCTCGAGCCACATCAAAGGTAACGGTCCCGAGCTTTGCATTGGGCATCATGCCTCTCGGTCCCAGGATACGTCCCAGTTTCCCCACGGAACTCATCATATCCGGTGTGGCAATCGCCTTGTCAAACTCAAGCCATCCCGTTTGGATTTTTTCCACGAGATCATCGGAACCGACATAGTCGGCACCTGCTTCGGCCGCTTCCTTCTCTTTTTCACCTTTTGCAAAAACAGCCACTCGGACGTCTTTTCCAACGCCGTTGGGTAAGACAACCGTGCCACGAACCATCTGATCCGCATGTCTGGGGTCCACACCCAACCGAACAGCCAAATCCACGCTTTCGTCAAATTTAGCATAGGCACAATCAATCGCCAATTGGACTGCTTCTTCCCAATTGTACTTCTTCAGTCTCTCGATTTTTTCCTGATTTTCTCTGAACTTTTTCCCCTTACGAGCCATGTCTCCACTTCCCCTCAAACTAAGATTCAGTCACCGTGACGCCCATACTCCTTGCAGTCCCCTCAACAATCTTGACGGCGTTGTCTAAATCATACGCGTTTAAATCATCGAATTTGAGTTTTGCGATCTCCTCCACTTGCTTCCGTGTGACCGTTCCCACTTTTTCACGGTTTGGCTCACCGGAGCCCTTGGCAATTTTTGCCGCCTGCTTCAGGAGCACGGAGGCCGGAGGTGTCTTGGTTATGAAAGAAAACGATCTGTCTGCATAGATCGTTATAACCACAGGAATAACCGTGCCCAATTGGTCCTGAGTCCTCGCATTAAATGCTTTACAAAACTCCGCAATATTGACGCCGTGCTGTCCCAGTGCAGGACCGATGGGGGGAGACGGGTTGGCTTGCCCCCCCTTAACTTGAAGTTTGATAGATCCGATAACCTTCTTCGCCATGCTGACCTCATTCTAGATTTTATTCACCTGTATGAACTCGAGTTCAACAGGTGTGGAACGACCAAATATGGTAATGAGCACCCTCAGCTTTTCCTTGTCCGGCTTCACTTCTTCCACAATCCCTTGGAAATTGCTGAAAGGGCCGTCTATGACTCTGACTTCATCTCCTTCTTCGAAGCGGTACTTGGGTTTCGGTTTACTCACCCCTTCTTCCATTTGATGGATAATTTTTTCGGCTTCCTCATCAGAAATCGGTGTGGGTTTGATTTCTCCACCAACAAAGCCGGTTACCTTGGCGGTGTTTCTAACGGCATGCCACGTCTCTTCGTTCAAAAGCATCTGAACCAGGATGTATCCAGGGTAAAATTTTCTGGAGGAGGTCTTTTTTCGACCTTTTTTGAGCTCGATGACTTGTTCAGTCGGCACGACAATTTGACCGAAAAAGGCTTCATATCCAAGGGTCTTGATTCTCTCCTCCAGGTTTTTCTTGACCTTGTTCTCAAAACCTGAATACGTATGAACGATGTACCATTTCAGATCCACACCCACACCCTTGCCCCGATAAAGTTCATAATTGTTTTCCCAACACCTTAGCCGGGTAAGTCCCATAGAAATTTACTTTGCGCAAAATGTTGAAAGGCCCTTCCCCCCCCACCAAGAACACTGCTGCAAATCGGCTCTATATTCGTAAATCCAGGAATTGAAAAACAAGATTGAAGCAACCGGCTTCAATTCCTTCGCCGCCCGATTCCGGTCTATCCTTGTCAGGATACCCAAGCTTATCCAACGATACCTTTAATAATCTTTATAAGCCCAAAATCAACCAACCCCAGAAAAAGCGCGACGATCAGGGTGAGCACAATGACAACAGCCGTGGAGGCCAGCAACTCTTTCCGCGTGGGCCATTTTACTTTTTTCAGTTCCATTTTTGCTTCCCTCAGGAACTGCCCCGCCTTACTGACGTATTTACGGGGAGCACGGTCTGCGGTGCTTTTCTTTTCGGCAACCTTTGCCGGACTCGATCGCACAGGCGTTTGGGGAGTCGACTTCTTTTCTAAAGGCGTTTCCTTAGAAGTCGAGCGCTGCGTTTTTTTCGGCGTCGGGCTCTTTTTCTTCAGGGTTTTCTTTTTCTTTGCTTTCGGCATCTGTTTTTTCATTGATTTCTAATGGCGATTACCATACCGGTTGAGAAAAATGCCATCCAACGTGTGTCACCCGCACTCATAACCGCGCACAAAAATTGGCAGGCCAGGAGGGATTCGAACCCCCAACACCCGGATTTGGAGTCCGGTGCTCTAGCCGTTAGAGCTACTGGCCTGCATTTTGGGCAAAGCTATTTTGTTTCCTTATGAACCGTGTGAGATCTGCAAAATGGACAATATTTCTTAAAACTCAGCTTATCCGGTGTTTTTCTTTTATTTTTTGTGGTCGTGTAATTCCTGTTTTTGCACGCTTCACAGGCCAGTGTTATAATATCTCGCATTCGTGCAAAGCCTCCCTTTACTCGACGATTTCGCTGATGACGCCGGCACCCACCGTCCGTCCGCCCTCGCGAATCGCAAACCTCAACTCCTTCTCCATCGCTATCGGCATGATTAAATTCACCTCCAGGGACACATTGTCCCCCGGCATCACCATCTCAACCCCCTCCGGTAACGTCGTCACACCCGTTACATCCGTCGTCCGAAAATAAAACTGCGGCCGATATCCATTAAAAAACGGCGTGTGACGCCCCCCCTCCTCCTTCGTCAAGATGTACGCCTCCGCCTTGAACTTCGTGTGCGGCGTTATCGTCCCCGGCTTCGCAACCACTTGACCTCGCTCCACTTCATCACG
>JAWOGN010000002.1:0-4500 GCA_046496815.1 Desulfatiglandaceae bacterium | reverse complement strand
TACCAATAAATCATGGCGTCCTCAAATATCCGGGCCAATTCCTCCGGTCCCGCCGGGCGGGGTGACAGTTTCACCACCCGGTGTTGGGGAAGGGTTCCTTCCACCAGCTTTGGGATATCCGCTTGCGTATAGCCGATCCCGCTCAGTCCGTTGGGGATATCCAGACGTCTCATGATTTCGATCACCCGATCCGCAAGCACCTTCCCCGCATCTTCGGCCTTGACGCCGCCGATATCGACACCCAGCGCCTCGGCCGCCTGAAGGTGCCGCTCCGGGCAGGCGCTTCCCGTAAACCTGAAGGCGGCGGGGGC
Organism: Desulfatiglandaceae bacterium; assembly: GCA_046496815.1. GTDB lineage: Bacteria > Desulfobacterota > DSM-4660 > Desulfatiglandales > Desulfatiglandaceae > JAWOGN01. The sequence goes on along the minus strand of JAWOGN010000002.1, from coordinate 4,189 downwards.
GTTAAGAACGACTGCCATCCCGTGGGGTACCATAGGATGATCGGCCGGATAATCCTTGGCGCTGTAATTTTTGACCATTCCCGAGACCGGGTATGACATCCCGTGAGGAAGCGTAACCCCGGCGTTTCCAAACCCGACCCCGGCAAAAGATGCGGCAAGCAGCATTATGCTCCGGGCCTCGTCGTCATCCGGGTTTTCAAAGGCCCGGACGAGATATTGAGCGGCCATTCGCATGGCTTGTAGCGACCAGATATCACTGACCGGATTGGACCCCTGGTAGGCAGGACGCAGGATGGGCCGTTCAGGGCGCGGGCGTTTGTTGAACGGCATTGCAGTGTAAGACTCGATGGCGTGCGTGAACACATCCAGCCCCGTACACGCGATCGCCATGGGGGGAAGTGTCCGCGTGTTTTCGGGGTCGACAATGCCCAGGGTTGGCTTGAGGCGCCTGTGTGCGATACCGGTCTTCGCATGCATCCGCTCCAAATCGAAGATTGCCACGCCCGTTGTCTCGCTGCCGGTCCCGGCCGTCGTGGGGATTGCATACAAGGGCTTCAGCTCACCCGGGACCGGCAAGCCCTTTCCGATGGGCGGATTTACGTAATCCAAAAAATCGGACGGATAGGTGGAATAGAGATTCGCCACCTTGGCGGTATCGATGGTGGAACCGCCTCCCACCGCGACGAATCCTTCAAACGCCTCGGATTGGGCAAACTCGATGGCTGCCTTGAGGGAGGAATCGGTCGGTTCTATTCGGACGCGATCAAAGACGGAATACTGTATTTTTTCCTTTGAGAGCGAATCCAGGGTTTTTTCGACCGGAGGCAATTTCTTCAAGTTGGGATCCGTCAAGACCATCACCCGTTTTACTCCCAGTTCAGACAAATCCATTCCCACTTCTCGGGTCGCACCGGGCCCGAAGCGGAGGTTGGACGCAGCTATCTCAAATGCGTTATCGTATTCCATCTCCCTCTCCTTGTTCTCCATCTATTTCCCACCGGAAGGTGGACCCGTCAAACCATTTGGGGTTTTGAATGTGGGGTCTTCGCGAAAACGCTGGAAACCAAACAGCCTTTTCCGGGCGCACCGGCAAGGCCCGGGGATTCTGTAGGATTTAGAATTGAGGCGCAAAATCCTCAGCGGCTGGCCAGTCCCCCGGCAATTTCCGCGCCGTCGATCACATAACAATGGCCCGTTATGAACGGGGCCTCATCGGAAGCCAGGAAAGCGAAGAGCGCGGCCACCTCTTCGGGTCGAGCGTGTCGACCCATCGGAATTTTTCGGTTCACCGCCTCGAGCATTTCCGGCGTATATTCCGCTTGCTGCATCGGCGTCATGACGTAGCCCGGGCATACGGCGTTGACGCGAACGGCAGGCGCCAACTCAAGCGCCATCGACCGAGTCAATGCGACCACTCCCGCCTTGGAGGCATTGTAGTCGGCATAATAGGGATAGCCCGTCAGCGCGTTGGTCGAACCCATGTTTAAGATCACACCACTCCCGGCGGCTATCATTCGACGGGACGCCTCCTGCGCCACAAAAAAAATTCCGTTTAAATTGGTCTCCATCACTCGCTGCCATTCCGCCGGCGTTATCTTCAAAAAATCGTGCCGGATGCTGATCCCGGCATTGTTCACAAGAACATCGAGGCCCCCCAGCATTCGGTCCAGCTCCAAAAAAGCCCGGGTGACGGCATCCGCGACCGCCACATCGGCTTGGATGGCACCACTGAGTGAGGGCAATTCCGCCTTGATACGGCTGCAGGCGGCGTCATCCTTATCCACCACCACCACCCGCGATTCCTCTTCCAAAAACCGCGCCGCGGTCGCCGCCCCGATCCCACTTGCGCCGCCGGTGATAAGTACCCGTTTGTCTTTCAACCCACGCATGCGTCCTTCCCCCATCAATGTTGATTCATGGTTGTTGCGGCTCGTTGACCGCAGAAGTCTCACATAAAACCGTCACGCCGGTAACGGTTGTGACTCCGGGCTTGCCGTCGCTGAAAAGGGAGCTTCGACGGGCATCTCGGTTCTTGACGGATTCCGTTTTCCCGGCGAATGGCGGCCGTGTTGAGTTGCCGTGCCGTGCATCGTGAGCGATTTTGAACCGATTTATCCTGCCAGCCCGCCGCCGTCCACCACCAAGGCGGTGCCGGTCACAAAGGATGCGGCATCGCCGGCCAGGTAGAGTGCCGCTTGCGCGATGTCGTCCGGTTTACCGATACGTTTCAAGGGGCGCTGCGCCGCTTCCGCAAGGAACTGCTCGGTGGGCGTCCCGAGCTGTTGTGCCTCCTGCCGCAGCATTTCCGTGTCGGTGTCGCCAGGACAAATGCAGTTGACGCGGATGTTTTGACCGCCGTGATCGAGGGCCATCGCTCGGGTCATATTGACCACTGCGCCTTTGGAGGCGCAATAAGAGACCGCCCTGCGCCCGCCGATCATTCCCCACCCTGAGGCTGTGTTGATAATCACCCCGCCGCCGGCTTCTGCCATCAGCGGGATGGCATACTTGCTCAGCAAAAGGATCGACTTCACATTGACTGCCATGACCCGGTCCCATTCTGTTTCCGTAATTTCCAGAACCGTTGAACGCCGGATGATGCCTGCGTTGTTAAAGAGAATATTCAGTCCCCCCAGTGCTTTCGCGGTCTGCCGAACCGCGCGCCGGCAGTCGTCCGCGTTGGTAACATCGCAGTTTACGAACCGTGCTCGCCCGCCGCTTTCAACGATACGCGCTACGACGGCTTGTCCACCGGTCTCATCCAAATCCGCCACGGAAACCGCCGCCCCTTCACGGGCGAACAGTAAGGCCGTCGCCCGCCCGATGCCGGATGCCCCGCCGGTGATCAGAGCGACTTTGTCAGCCAGCCGCACCTTCATCCCTCCCTTTTTGGGTCTTTCTTAAATATGCACGCCATGTCATCGCCCATTGCGACGGATCGTCGAGAGGCGCATGGTCAATGGTGTGAATGGTGCTGTTGTGCGGGGCCGTTTTCACCACCTCCGGAGTCTCGTATGCCTCTTTCGCCACATGCGCCAGAATGGCAGCATACTCGTCCAGTTCGGCTTTTGAGTATGACTCGGTGGGTTCCAGCGTGCACGGCTCCGGGACGACAAAAGGATGGTGACTGGTCCAGTAATGGACGCCAAAGTCTGCCGCCCGAATACCGAGCTCGTCGGAATGAACGCCTGTCTCATCCGTTAGCTCTTTCCAGCTATACCGGACCTGTTCGATCCGACGCTTTCCGTTGGCATAGGGTGCACTTACGCCCTGAATCTCCAATATTTTTTTTTGCAGATAATTGTTGTTGAGTACCGCAATCTCTGCAACCTCCCGCAGACCGGCCGCGCCGAGACTCATGACCCATGCATAGGCTTTGAGAATTACCGGGGCGACCCCATGGAACGGCCCGATCTTCCCGATGCTGTCCGGCAGATCGTAGTTCAAGTGATATTTTTTACCGTCAAAGTCGACAAGGGGAACCGGAAGGAATCGGGCCAGCCCTTCGGTCACACCGACCACGCCGCTTCCGGGCCCGCCACACCCATGCGGTGTTGAGAAGGTCTTGTGCAAATTGAAGTGGCAGAGATCGAACCCCGCATCGGCGGCACGGGTGATGCCCAGGATACCGTTGGCATTCGCCTGATCGTAGGCGCAAAGCCCTCCGGCGTCATGGACGAGCTTCACGAACGCATCGATCTTTGGGTTGTAAATGCCTGTGTCTTCCGGATTGGTGATCATGAGCCCGGCGGTACGTTCGGAAACGGCCGCTTTCAGTGCGTCCAACCCGGGGTACCCGTCCGCTTCATCCGGATAGAGGGTGATCACCTTGAATCCTGCCGCCTTTGCACAGGCGGCATTGGAGGGATGGGAAAAGATGGTAGTGATTATTTCATCCTTCAGTTCTCCCCGGCCTTGCGCTTCGTGGTACGCACGGATGATGGCGGCATTTGTATAAATGGCCGCAGAGCCTGCGCCGGGTTGCAGGGAAAAACGGTGCATCCCTGAAATTTCTTTCAGTATCTGTTCAAGCCCGTGCATCACTTCCAAAATCCCCTGAACCGTCTCTTCGTCCTGTAAGGGGTGAAGTGCCGTCAGCTTCGGGCTTCGGGCCAGTTGGTCATTGATTTTAGGGCTGTATTTCATGGTGCAAGTTCCTTGCCCCACATCGATCGAGGAAGAGTCCTCC
>JAWOGN010000098.1:0-11235 GCA_046496815.1 Desulfatiglandaceae bacterium | reverse complement strand
CCGGGGCCGGCAGAACCTTCAATGGCGGGCATTTGCTGCATCTGTGCGATGATGCGCTCTATCGGCCCCCCCGGAACGAATCGGGTAACGACAAACACCATAATCGTAATGCCGATAAATGTCGGTATGATCAAAAGAATCCGTCTAATGAAGTAGGCCGTCATTCAGTTCCCCGAAAGCATGTGAGGTTTCCAAGAAAGCAACCCTTCTATTATCGAAAAGCCGGATCAATCTCAAGATCTTAAATTAGATCCAAGAATCGGGCCGATTGAAATGCTTCCTTTTTCCAGATCTTCAGATAGCATGAGAATCCGCACCCGTCTAGGCTTGAGCGGCAAAACCCGTCTGGAGCAGATCCGAAAGGGGTTCCTCATGCGGTTGTTGCGAGTAAGTCAACGCAAAAGATTTAGATTTTCATTGACTTTTGAAGAGAAATCCTTCAAATGTATAAGTCAACTGGGGGATCGTCCAGCGGCAGGACGACGGGTTCTGGCCCCGTTAACCGAGGTTCGAATCCTCGTCCCCCAGCCATCTTTCAGTTTTACGCCTTACTTGAACGACCGATTCCTTTCTTCCAGCGAGGAGGATTGGAGAGGCGGATTTATCAGGGTCCCATCGTCTAGTGGTCTAGGATATCGGCCTCTCACGCCGAAGACACGGGTTCGAGTCCCGTTGGGACTGCCAAGTGATATCAAGGACTTAGAGAAAAATCTCTGGTCCTTTTTTGTCTGCACTTCTTTGTCCCCCACGATATTCCTCACGGAAATCCCGAAATTGCCTTTTTTCACCCCATAACCTCACTCTCTTTCTCCCTCATTGGTTAACACAGGCAGCCTGTTTTGATGTTTCCCTTCCCGGTAGCCTGCTTTACGTCCAGGACCGACAAGGGGCGCTCGGAGCAAATGCATAACTCAAACCAAGGTTGAGCAGTTCCGGGTTGAAAAACGTCAAGCCCTCTGCCGCTAAGGGATTACGTCTTGCTTGTACTCATGGCAGATTCTCTACTGCATCCCTGGGTCCAATCTTTTCGAACTGATGAGACTCAGGGCTTTTTTCACGTCCCGAATGTCCATGATCTAGAATGAGGGTGGTTCGGCCCTGCCTTTTGGCATGATATACACACCATTTATTGACAAGGAATCCAGGGCCTAATATGGTGATTATGGGGGCATGACTTTTTCTGTCATACAGATTTAAAAAGAATTTCCGATCTCTTGATTCCTCTCAGCCAAGGGACTCAATCCTGGTGGACCCATAAGACAGGAGCCTTATACCAAAAATAACGTAAGTTATTTGAAAGTCGGAAATTACCATATTCCGTCATTCCGGCGAAAACGGGGTGACGAGATCGTCAAGTTTGACTGCTTCTGTGAAATCTTTAGAGAGAGGGTACTCTTTGCAGGAAACTTCGTCCACCAGGTTAAGAATCACCTTACGATCCGGCACTCGGCAGGGGTGGAGCGCCTTCCTGTGGGTAATGAAAATTGTGGTGCCCATCTCCCTTGTCACGGCAATCCTGGAGTTCAGTGGCTGGACTTACACGCTCGTTGCCTGGCTCAAACCTGCCATGGGGTGGTTAAGCCTTCCCCCAGAAGCTGCCCTTCCTATCATAACAGGCCTGCTGATCGGGATTTATGGCGGAATCGGGGTTATGGCCACACTGCCGCTTACTGCAGACCAAATGACGCTGATCGCTGTTTTTCTGCTCATTGCCCATAACCTCATCCAGGAAGGCATTATCCAAGGCAACTCGGGGATTCATATCTTCAAAGCCACGGTAAGCCGACTATTGGTCGCAATCATAGCGGTGGTGGTGGTTGCCCGGTTCATGGCATCGGACACAACGACGCCCCTTTCAGACGCAACATCAGGACCGATGGCACTTGGATTTGTCCAGACGCTGAAGAATTGGTCTGTGGATACGGCCGGCCTTTCCTTAAAAATGCTCGTTATCGTTATGGTTGTCATGGTGGTGATGGAAGGAATAAAAACGTTCCAGCTGACCGATCGAGTTCTGGAAGGGCTTGCGCCTGTGCTGAAAATCATGGGACTCGACAAAAAGGTTGGGTTCTTATGGATGACGGGGGCTTTTTTCGGCATAGCTTATGGCGGAGCCGTGATTGTTCAGGAGTCCCGCCGGCAAGGATTTGCCCGGGAAGACATTGAAAAATTGCACCTCTCAATCGGGGTCAACCATTCCATAATTGAAGATCCGGCCCTTTTCCTTTCTTTCGGCCTCAGCCCCTTTTGGATGTGGGTACCCCGCCTGGTGGCAGCGTTGATCATTGTCTACGTTGTCGGGCTTTGGCACAGGTCCAGGCGCTTCATCAAACGCTTGAGATCAGTGTCCGATAGATGAGGGAATGAAACAAACTTTCAGGGACATGAGACGGATCTGAACGTATGAATTTGATGAGCTTACTTGAATCCCCATAGAAGCAAGTGATCAACGCGGGGATAGCTGACGAATCTTTTTTTTCTCGTAACCGTTCACGGGTTCAAAGGTTCAGGGGTTCAAGGTTCAATTCTCGTCCACGGAGTGCATTTGGGTCATGTTTTTATGAGAAAAGCGTCAGCTTTGTCAGGCCTAATCCAAAATTTGGAACTAAATCGGCAATTACTTGGGAAAATGAGCATTTTTAACGACGATTTCGGGTCCTCAATCCCTTCTTTGTCCTTAACCCTGAACGTTGAACCCTGAACCTGTGAACGCTTACTTTTTCTCTAATAACTTGACATTGAATACTCGGCAAATCGGTCATTTAGAAAATCGGCCGAGGTACCCCTTGTCGCGTGCTTTGGCGTGATTTACCGTGGAGAGCCGCTTGGATGGCGTCTTGTGGTGGATGCCGTATTGATCTTCGGCTGTGGCGTTGCTCTCAACTTCGTGCCAACCAAGTCTTTCCTCCGGTAATCGCTTTTGAGCCTGCACGGGAGCCTCCCTGATCAATTCACAGCTTTCCGTGCCTGGTTAATCTGACAAAAGTGGATTGTCCGGCACTGAATTGGGGTAAAAAACTTTCTTTAGCTTCTATTCAGAATCCAGCCGTCTGGCACTCTTGCTTGCACCCCTTCAAACCAAACATGAAAAACTAACTCCCCCGTCTATTTCCTGGTTCTAAAGTATTATATCCGCCTCAACAAAATAAGCCTGAAATTCATACTCCTTACCGATTGCGCTTTGGGCGATCTTTTGGGATACTTCTTTGTGCCATACGCTACTCCTGAGCATATGGAAAAGGAGGGGGGGGAATCTTGATTTATTCGGGATTCCCCTTTTTTTGACTTGGTCAAGCGCCCTTTTTTGCTCCGGCAGCTACTCCTTGCCTTATCCCCGAAACAGTTGAAAGAGCCGGTCATTATTGACGAAGTGCAAAAGGTGCCGGAGCTGCTCGATGAAATTCACTGGCTTTTCCCTCTCATATCGATGGGCCAAACATCCTCCACAACCCCTTTTCTTGTGACGTACAAGGCATCATACAGGTTGACGGTAGGGTCACAATGAGAAACAACCAATTCAACGATGTCACCGATTTCCGGTTTTTTCGAGGCATTCTGTACGATAATTTTACCGTGTTCATCCCCGTGCCATTCATACCGTAAGTCGGAGCCGGGAGGATGCAAAACGTATGGGCTTCCCCCATCCCGATAGAGTGCTTTCAACCCCGCATCGATCGTAACAAACCCCTCATGATTCGTACTGATGACGGTAGCGAGAAGGGTCAGTGCAGGTGGAAATTTCTCAAAATGGGTAGGATTTTGAGAGCATCCGATCTCCAGGTACTCGGCATCCATCAGGGTGTAGGAGCCGACCTGGAGATCGGTGATTTCAGGTATCTTGCAGTCGATTTCATAGGTGCCCGTTCCGGCTCCCGTAAAAATGTCGCAGGGTAAACCGGCCCCGTGAAACTGGTGGAATACTTCCGCCGCCTGCCCCATCCAATCCAGGGAGGCGCGCGTCCGCGCTTCGAAAGACGAAATGTGCTGGACGTTACCGGCATAACATTGCAGCCCGCGTAATCTCAGAGATGGGAGGCTTGCAACGAGTTGTCCCATTCTCACTCCTTCCTTAAATGGGACACCGGTGCGTCCCATTCCGGGATCCAGGTCCACAAGCACGTTAAGCCTCAGGCCCCGTTCCTTGGCGGCTTCGTTCAATTTCATGACGTTAGAAGGGTGGTCAACGACAACCAGGAGATTCGAGTCCTGAGACAAACATTCCATGAGACGTGCAATCTTATGATCTGTGACAACCGGAGACGTAATGAGGACACCCTGAAACCCATTTTTCACGAGGACCTCGGCCTCCCCAACTTTTGAAATGCAGATTCCGGCGCAGCCGGCCTCCACCTGTTTCCTGGCGATGCGGGAACACCGGTGCGTTTTCGCATGCGGGCGCAACTGTTTCCCGAAAGCGGCAGCATGGGTTTGCATCTTTTGGATGTTCTGTTCGAGAATATCCAAGTCGACCAAGAGGCATGGAGTATCCAATTCCCATTTTGAAAGGCCTTTGCATTCTCGTTGGCTCGACATTCGTTCCCCCCGTTGTGTTTTTGTATCAATTCAGCAAGGCAATTTTGAGTTTACGGTCCGAGAGAGCCGGGGTCGCTGATGAGTTCTTGCGACAAACTTGTTTCAATAATAAATAGCATAACAATTGTACATGGAATTTTGATGCGTTCGCAAAAAGTCGTCACCCTGCTGAAAAACGGGGTCCAAACACTCCTTATGTGACTGAAAAGACTGGATTCCGGTCTACACCGGAATGACGGAAAATGGTGATTTCCGACTTTTTACAAGGCCATCATCCCTCATTTTTCTACGCGCATGCTTTATTCTTGACTTAAAATTTTCTCCCGCCTATATTGGCAAATATATTCCTTTAAAACCCCTATTCATTTCAGAAACTTACGCAATTCGCAGCCACCGAGGCTTTTGAAAAAAGCCATGAGCGAAATGTTGATTGTCTTATTTCAGAGTACGAAACAAACACGGCATATCCAATCCAATCTATTTCGTCGCCGATTGGGGTGAATCCCCCGGTTGGAAGCGTTTTGACATATAATAAAAACATCGCGAATGGTCCGCTACCAGGCTTTGAAAGGGATCGGCAAGATGGATCCCAAAAAAGTGCCTGTCTCAGCATAGTCGGTTGGTGTTAACCCCATAGCGAAAAAAAGGAGGGATAGAATGAAGACCAGACATGTGAAGGTTTTGGGAATCCTTTTGGCAGTGGTTTTGTTGGGTTTTCCCGGGGGCACGGCGATGGCTGAAAAGCCGATTATCCTCGGCTGTCCGCTATCCACCGCGTTCTTGTATGGGTGGGATGCGGAGCGGGGAATCAAGCTGGCGGTTGAAGAAATCAACGCAAAAGGAGGCGTCAATGTGGGAGGGAAGAAGCGTCTCTTTAACGTTGAAGTGATCGACACGCGAGATCTGGAGCCGGGCGTGCCGGTGAGTGAGGCCCTCCTGGCCGTGGAAAAGCTCATTTTAGACAAGCAGGCCGATTTCATACTCGGCGGGCCGGTTCGCTCCGAGGCGGCGCTGGCGGCCATGCCGCTTCTGTCCAAGTATAAGAAGATATCGATTCTTACCACCGGTGTGTTGACTCCCGCGTATCATGCCACGGTGGCCAAGGAATATGATAAGTATAAGTACTGCTTTCGCATCCATGGTGAGGCTGTGCAGCTCGTGAGCGAAATGATGGCGAACTTCACCGAACTGAGAGAAAAATATGGGTTCAACAACTTGTTCATCATCGCCCAAGACGTCTCTCACGCGCGCGGCGCAGCCAACTTCATTAAGAAAGTGGCTCTTGAAAAGGGCTGGAATGTGACCGGGTTGGAGATTTACCCCACCGGAGCCAGCGATTTTTCCATGGGGTTGCTCAAAGCCAGGAAGACAGAATCGGAAATCATCAATATCTGGATGGACATGCCGGAAAGCGCCATTTTATTGAAACAATGGTACGATATGAAACTCCCGGCCCTTCCGTTCGGTTCAACCCTGGCGGCTGCTGAGCAGCCCGGTTTCTGGGAAGCGACGGAAGGAAAGGGCGAATACACCCTCTGCAATGTGGTCAATGCAGGCAATGCCCCCTCCAATGCCACACCGTGGACCATGAAATTCTATGATGCATATACCCGGAAGTGGAACGTGGAACCTGAGGGGCTCGGTAGTTCCAGCAGTTATATGGCGGTTTATGTCCTGAGGGATGCGATCGAGCGCGCCGGAACACTGGACTCCGACAAGGTCGTTGCTGAATTGGAAAAGACGGATGTCATGGGTGTTTACGGCAGGCTCAGGTTTGATCCGAAAAGCCACCAGGTGATTCCAAGCCTGGATCCGAAAGAGGGCGCTGTCGGCACCATTTTGCAGTGGCAGGCGGGTAAAAGGGTCGTGGTCTTTCCGAAGAGCATCGCCACCGGCACCATTCAGCTGCCGCCATGGATGATGAAATAGGAACGTGTGTTCCGGATTCACCCCTTCCCGGCAGGATGGGCAAGCGTATGCGCGGCGTTCCTCCGGGTGGGGTGAAGCCTTCCCCACTGCGCAAACACTCACTGGACATCATCAATGGAAATCTTGATTTACGGCACGATCAACAGCATTGCCCTGGCCCTGATGGCACTGGGTTTTGCTCTGGTCTACGGGATCAGTCGTGTCCCCAACTTCGCTCACGGCGCCCTGTATGTGATTACCGGTTTTATTACGTGGACCTTACTGCGTGCCCTGGGCCTCAATTACCTCCTCTCCATTTTCTTGGCCCTGGTGGCAATCGGCCTGGTGGGCGCCCTCATTTATCAGTTTGTGCTGATTCGCGTTCGGGGGATGGCCATTTCGGAGATCATTGCTTCCTACGCCATCGGCTTAGCCATCCTGGAGGGGTTACGCTGGGGAGGATTCAAGGGGACGACGTACACCCTGCCGGTATTTATCGAAGGCAGTATCCATATCTGGGATGTGCCCGTCGACCTGCATCGGGTGCTGGTTGTCGGTATCGGCGGCGCAGTCGTTGCGATGCTCTGGTTCTTCACGCATTATACACGCATCGGTCTGGCCTTGCGGGGAATGGCCCAGGATGAGCGGGCGGCCCTGATGCTTGGAATTGATTCGGATGTGATGGCGTTGGTGGCCATGGCGTTTGGGGCCATGCTTGCGGGCCTGGCCGGGATTGTCTTGCTCCCCTTGGGCAACATTGTCGTGGAAAAGGGCTATGATGTCTTAATTCAGGCCATTGCCGTTTGCATCGTCGGGGGGTTGGGAAGTTGGATGGGCGCGGTACTGGCCGCTTTCCTCATCGGCTTTGCGCAAATCTTGACGACGGTTTATTTGGGCGCTCACTTCCAAATGGTGGTCGCTCTCATGGCCATCATTTTGACGCTTATCCTGAAGCCTTCCGGGCTTTTCGGCCGGCAAAAGGAACTGGAAGAAAGGGTGTAGCGATTGAACATGGATCAACGCCGGAGGGAAAGACTAGACCGGGGCATCAAGGTCCGCACGGATGGGATCTACGCCCTGATGTCCTGGCGTGAATTGTCCTACCTGACACTTCCCAGGCTGGTATTGATTGTGGGAATGCTCCTCCTGCCCCTGGTCATGCCGAGCATGTATTGGCAGCGGGTTATCTCCATCGTATGCATCTATGCCCTGCTGGCCCTGAGCTTTGATCTCCTTGCCCATTTTGTCGGCCTTGTTTCTCTCGGTGGTGCGTTATTTATCGGGGTGGGGGGATATCTTACCGCCATCATGAACACGTCATTTGCGCTGCCGCCCCTTTTGACCATCCCCATCGCCACCGTGGCAGGCGCAAGCATCTGTACGCTACTTCTGCTGCCCTGTCTTCCCTTGCGAGGGGTCTATTTTGCCATCGTAAGCCTCATGTATCCGCTGGCACTGGCCCGGGTCATCGAGGCGCTGGATATTCTTGGGGGCACCGACGGGATTTTGGGGATCGATAGCTTCCCCAATCGCTGGGTGGAGCAATATTTTGTGATCGTAATGGTCCTCCTCTTTCTTTTCGCAACAAGACGGATGGTGAACCAGGACATCGGTTTGGTTTTGCGGGCGGTCAAGGACAACGACCAGGCGGTGAGGGCTTCGGGGATGAGCATTACCTTTTACAAGGCCGTTGCCGTATTCATCGCGTCGGCCATGGGGTGCATGGGAGGGGCCTGTTTGGTGCACATTTATATGTGGTCCGGTATATCGCTTCTTGCGCTGGATTTTTCCATCCTTCCCATCGCCGCGACCGTCATCGGCGGGGCCGGCACCCTCGTGGGTCCGGTGCTGGGCTGTTTTGTTCTGGTCCCCGTCTCCGAATTGCTGAGAGCCTTTGGAACCTTGCGCATTGTTTTTTATTCCCTGATATTGGTGGCGTTCATTGTTTTCAAGAGTGAGGGGTTCATGGTTTACGGCCGGCGCAAATACAATCAATTTGAGCGGTGGACAAAAGTATGAACAAAGGCCCCATTCTTCGAGTGCGCGAGGTAACCAAGACGTTCGGGGGAATCTTGGCGTTGAACCGAGTCAGTTTTGAAGTGCGGGCGGGAGAGATCCTGGGCATCATTGGGCCGAATGGGTCCGGAAAAACGACCTTGATCAACACGATCACGGGATTCATCAAGATGACCTCGGGCAAGGTCTTTTTTCGGGACAAGGATATCAGCGGTAAACCGGCCCATAAAATTGCGGATATGGGCGTCACGCGAACCTTTCAAATCATGAGACCCTATTACAGCCTGCCTGCCTATAAAAACCTGGTCATTCCCCTGTTTTCCCCCCGGGCCAAGCGAACCGGAGGCTGGAGAGGCGGCGGTAAACTGGGAGACCGAAATACCGTAGGGATCGACATTCTGGAGGAAATCGGTTTTGAGCGGGATTCGTTCGTCCCATACAAGATAGCGTCCACCCTGCCCACCGGATACCTGAAGCGATTGGAGCTTGCGCGCTGCCTCGCACTAAAACCCGAAATTATCCTCTGTGACGAAGTCTTTTCAGGATTGAGCATGAGTGAAATCGCCAGCATGGTCCCGCTCATCGAACGTCTGCAGATGGACGGCATTACGCTGATCATGATCGAGCATCGACTGCGGGAGCTTTTTCGGGTCACCAACCGGGTCATGGTGTTAAATTTCGGCGAAAAGCTCATTGAAGGCACGGCTGAAGAAGTCATGACGAATGAAAAAGTAAAGGAAGCCTATTTCGGGTCGGAGGAAATCGAGGAGGTCATGACGTATGCTTGAGGCAACCGGCCTGATGGTTTTCTACGAGAATATGCTGGCTCTCAACAATGTGAGTATCAACTGTGAGGAAAACCAAATTGTCGGCGTGTTTGGGGCCAACAGTGCGGGAAAATCCACGCTCATGTACACCGTTTCGGGCATCATGGAGGACATCCGGAAGAAAGAGACGATGGCAGGCGGTGAGCGGATCACCGTTTTGGGGGAGATATGGTTTTTGGGACAGGACATCGCAGGATTGAAACCGAGCCAAAGGGCGAGACGGGGGATTGTCCTGTGCCCGGAGCGAAGACGGATATTCCGGGAATGCAGCGTTCTGGAGAATCTGCGGATCGGCGGGTATCTTGCCACCCCATCCCAGGCCAGAGACACGATGGATTATATTTTTACGGTATTTCCGGCGTTGGAAAAGCTCAAGAAACGCATCGGCGGTTTTTTGAGCGGCGGAGAGCAACAGATGTTGGCAATCGGCCGAGCATTGATGGCCCAGCCCATCCTCTTGCTCCTGGATGAACCGCTGCTGGGGCTGAGTCCCCTCATTCAGGCCATGCTGGTACGGGCCACCAGAGAGATCCGTGACCAGAAGGGAGTTTCCATAGTTGTGACCGAGCAGTATGCCCGTCCGGTCCTTCCCATTGTGGATTACGCGTTCATACTGGAAAACGGGGCGGCGGTGCTGGAAGGGACGCGGAAGGAACTGCTGGAAAACCCCGACGTTCGCTCCGCCTATTTCGGGGTTTGAGCGAATTGCGACATGATATTTTATATTTTGGGATGTAGAATATACCGCCATGTATTTTGGGCCGAACATCTTGAGATAATTATACTCGAAGGATATCCATGGAGTTACACTGGTCATGAAAATGACTCATGAGCCGCTGGAAAAGGAGCTGACCTTTACGCGGTTTGACCGGATGAGCGAGCGGTACCCGGATAAGGCTGCGGTGATCTATCTAGATGAACCGTTTTCTTATGCACACCTGCGAGAACTCAGTGACCGGTTTGCCGGTTCGCTTGTTGAAATGGGTATCAAAAAGGGCGATCGGGTGATGATCTACATATCCAACTGTATCCAGTGGGTCATCGCCTTCCTGGGAATTCAAAAAGCCGGGGCGGTGCTCGTCCCGGTTTCCCCGATCTACACGTCTTTCGAGATCGAATATATGGTTAAAGACTCGGGTGCGGAGACTATTATCTGCTTGGACACCAATTTTTGTTACGTAAAGGAGGTGTTCGGCAAAACAGGCCTCAAACAGGTCATTGTAACCAACCTGGTGGACCTTCTTCCATTTTGGAAAAGATATCTGGGTCTTCTTTTTGATAAAATTCCCCATGGGAAAGTCGAAAAGAACAGCCATGTGCATGCCTTTAAAACCCTTTTGGGGGGCCCGCCTCTGAAATCACCGGTGCCCCTTGATTCTTGGAAAGATCTTTCCTACATCCTATACACAGGCGGAACCACCGGTTTCCCAAAAGGAGTGCCGGGAAACCACATCGGCATGACATCCTATGTCAACGATGTGACGGAAGACGTGGCGGGGGACTTCCTCAGGGAAGGGGCAGATGTCTATATTGCAGTCAATCCCCTATTCCATATCATGGCCCTCGGTCTATTCATGTCCTTGGGACTCAATAAAGGCAACACCACACTGCTGATGCCGGTGCCTCAGGTAGATGCGATTCTTGAGACGATCCAGCGCTACAGGACGCGCTGGCTTCTGGGAGTTCCTGCGCTCTACCGGATGATTCTGGAAAACGACCGGCTGGATCGATATGACCTGAGCTCCCTGACCTATTGTTACTGCGGTGGAGATGTGCTGCCCATTGAGGTTTTCAATCGCTGGAAAGAACGATTTGGTGTCCCTATTTACCAGGTTTATGGGTCAACCGAGGCGGGTCATGTGACCTATAGCCGGATCGACAGAGAGCCCAAACCCACGGCTATCGGCCTCCCTTTAAAAAGCAGGGAGTGCATCGTGGTGGATCCGGAAAC
>JAWOGN010000353.1:0-3128 GCA_046496815.1 Desulfatiglandaceae bacterium | reverse complement strand
AATCAAAAAACACGGTTTGGAAACCATCCATCAATAAAACAACTGAAAGGAGATTATGAAATGAAACGGAATATTCAACATTTGTATAGGGTTGTCCTGTTCGTGGCTGTTTTTCACTTTTTCTCTCTCAATGCGATGGCAGCGATGGTTGAATTTGATTTTCGGGACCCGAGTGAATTCGGCGGCCACGGAAACTCATTGTTCCTGAAGACGTTAGACGGGCTTGGACTGGAAATGACTGTTTCGGCCAATCCCGTGGGAGAAGCAACCCTGTGGCGGGACAATATGGATGGATATGGAGTGCAACTCAACTACGCGGGAACCTACTGGGACTATGAAGAAGATGAAATTCAGGGCCCTGAGTATTTGGCCATTTCTTTTTCAGAACCTGTCATCCTGAAGAACGTATCGGTCACGAATTTGTTTTATGAAAATGGATACCATGAAACAGGATTCTATAGTTTAAATGACGGAAAGACGTGGAATGTATTTCAGGCAGAAGCGAATCAGATTCTGGGATGTACCAATGGAGAAACGGACGTGTACATCGACGCGGAGATGGATTCTATTCTTTTTGCAGCAGCGGGGGTTATGGCCAATCAGAACCATGATTTCAGCATTTCGGGCCTGACCTTGGAGGATTTTCAGACCCCCGTACCCATTCCATCGGCCCTTCTGCTCCTCGGCAGCGGTGTGTTTGGGCTCGGTTTGTTTCGCAGTCGCTTTTTTAGGAGGCACTGATCTGGATTTGACAAGCAGGGTCGGGTACTTTGCTGATCCGCTCAGCACGGACCCCAGAAAGCCTGACACTGTCATCCAGGGAGACGCGGCATTGAGATCAGAATTTCTAGATGTATACGGGAATCAAAGAAAAAGTTCTTGGGCGTTTGAAATTCTTGGGTGAGCGGTGCTTCCTCATCATCGGCTACACGCCGTTTAGGTTCTGCATTGAGCGGTTCATCGGGCTTGAAAGGAATCTAAGGAAAGGGTACATGAATGCAAAAAGAAACCGCAGCACTATCAGTGACCATGGCGCAGGTCGATGTTAAGAAATCGATGGCACAAAAAAAAGCAGGGCCGCCCCATAACCCTGCTTTTATTCGTGCAGTCAAGTTTGACTATTTTCTATACTTTCGCTTGAAACCGAAAATTCCAATCAAGCTGGAACCGAGCAACCATACGACACCGGGGATCGGAACAGCACCGATATTGTCTATAGACACTGTCGCCCCATCTAGGCTTGATATGCCGTACTGATTACCATCAAGGAAAAAGAGGCCGGCCCATTGCCCCTCTGCAACTACTTCAGCAAATGTTTTAGTGCCTGCATCACCTATTGTCCAGCGGTCAAAATTGGCCTCATTGATGGCGATCGTGTGGGTTGTCCAGTCAGTGTCCGCATTTGGATCCCAGCTAAATGAATCCTTGCTCACAAAATAATTGTTACCATCTGTTTGGGATCCGATGTACCAACGAACCTTTGCATCCGCGGGTAACGCGGTTCCGGATATTTTGTAATCTACCATTAACGTTTGACCGGTTAGATCACCAAATTGATTTTCCGGCGAATCAAATGCGTAAAGATCGTCTGTTCCATTGAAGGTAGCAAAAATATGACCGTCAAGATTGCCACCTGTAGCAGACCAATCAGAAGATCCACCAGTATACAAAGATCCGTTGATGAACCACGTTTCCCAACCACCACTATTACTATCAAAAGTCTCGAAGTAGGCGGCGGCATTGGATGTCGGTACCAATACTAACGCGAAAAATAAAATGACTGAGAGAAAAATGCCTTTATTCATTAAGTTCACCTCCTTTCTCATTTAAATTCCCAGTAGCAAGGTGTAGAACTAAAAAAACCCATACCTTGAACTGGATGTTCATGATATGGGCTTTCTGTTACCATTGGGGCAAGGGTCAGCAAAGTACCCGGCAACTTAAGTTATCATCATTATACACTCCTATGTTAAATTTTTATGAGGAAATAGTTAAAATTGGAAAAAGATATGCATATTTTGCTGGTCCGTACTGCCGGAATGAATAGAATCTTATGATTCTACTATTCCGTTACTATTCCTGGCTGCTCAACGTGCTCTCGTCAATGCCGTCCAGGTATTCTTGAATCATTTTTTCCAACTTTACCTGCCCCAATTTGGTGATCGGATCGATTTGCATCAGGGTCCCGACGCCCTTTTCTTCGGCAACTTTGGCCAGCAGCTCTCGGGACAGCTCGCTCAGATCTGTATTGTTTTTTCTGTAACGTTCGAGGGTGCGCCGGTCTCTTTCCAAATCGGACTGCAGCACTTGGTTTTTAGACGTCAGCTGTTCGATCTCTTTTTCATCTTTTTTGACTTCCCGGATCGCCTCCCGGTATTTGGGAACGAGGTCTTCGTATTTCTTCTTTAGCGCAGCCAGTGTGCGAGTCAGTTGATCTATTTTGACCTCACTGGATTTGAGCTTCTTTGCGATTTCCTTTTGGGTGCTTTCCTGAGCTTCAAGCACGGCCTGCAGCTCTTTCTTAAATGCCTCAGCCCTTGCCTCCGCTCCCCGCCACTGCGTCTCAACCGCCAGCTTGGCCCGCTGCAGCGAGGCAGCACGCGCCCTTTCCTGGGCATACTTTACTTTCAAGGCGGCTTTCAATCTGTTCAGTTGCTCAATATCCGCTTCAAGCGAGTGCTTCTCCTTTTTCAGTTTTGATGCATGAATGCCTAGAAATACACCGCCACCGGCAAGGGCAATGACCAGCAAGATTAGAAAAACCACAAAAATCCTTCGGCCCATTCTATGTTATTCCTCTCAACGAAATGATGACAAACCTAGAATCGGGCATTGATATCCATCTGCAGCGTATCGATTGCCAGAGGAGGCCCACTGATTTCATCCGTCGTCAACCATCTGATTCGGCCCGACACATTGTGATAGAGCCCGACTTCGCCTCCCAAAATCCAACCCTTTGCATTGGTACCGCCGTCATGAAAGTCCGAATCCGTGAACGCATCCACAACGGCATCCGCCTCCAGATATTTGTAATAAAGAAAAACATTCCAATCCAAAAAGTCGCGGACCGCGGGGTGGCCCACTTCGATTCCCAGTTGATACCCTGTGGTTTCTCTATCCACATCGGT
>JAWOGN010000330.1:0-16064 GCA_046496815.1 Desulfatiglandaceae bacterium | reverse complement strand
ATTGTGATGAAAAAACGAGTGAGAATACGTTGCATTTTAATCCTTTTCCTGGTTGCGGGTCCGGTTGCTGCTCAAAAAGTGGCCGCCAGCCCTGTTGCGAAACAATTATGGGAAACACCTCGAGAGCTGATGGTGCCCGAATCGGTCATGTATGATGCGGTGCATCAGGTTATTTATGTAGCCAATATTGCCGGGAAACCGACCGAAAAAAACGGTCAGGGGTTTATCTCCCAGATAAATCTGGACGGCACTATCAAAAAGCTGCGCTGGGTAACCGGATTGAATGCACCCAAGGGTATGGGAATTTTTCAGAATACCTTGTATGTGACGGACATTGACCAAGTCCACGCCATTGATATTACTTCCGGCAAAAAAAAGGAAACCTGGCATGCCCAAGGGGCAAAATTTCTAAACGATATCGCCATCGATCAAAAGGGTACGGTATATATCACGGATATGCACGTCAATGCGTTGTACGCCATCCAAAAAGGTGAAATTGAGTTGTTTATGATCTTGCAACAAAAAGCACCCAACGGATTACTCATGAGTGGTGGTGCGCTCCTGGTCGGCACCGCGGATGGGTTGTTCAGCATTGATACGAACTCCAAGAATATTAATGAGTTGATAAAACACACGGGCGGTATCGACGGCCTGAAGCAACTCGCCGACGAAAGATATATTGTCAGTGATTGGCGGGGTAAAACCCAGGTGATTGAAAAAGGTAAATCGCCGGTCGTTTTGATCGATACGACCAAACAGAAGATTAACGCTGCCGATCTTGAGTTTATTCCCTCAAAGAAACTCCTTTTAATCCCGACTTTTTTTGATAACCGGGTGGTCGGCTATCAGGTGCGGTGATATCGGTAAAGGGCTGAACTATCAAAAGAGAAGCAAGGCCGCTTATTGACGGAACCATCCACCTTAGCCAAGACGATCCTGCGTGGACCCGGCTCGGCTGACGGCAAAAGGTTCTCCTTCCTACGCTCTTCTACGCTTGGACCCATCCTGAGAGGCCTCCGGCTCCAATTCGTTCAGAAATGGGCCGGAGGTCTGAAGGATCAAGTGCTCCGAGTTTTATGACGCGGCGGATTCCGACTCAAGCTCCTCGATGCGTTTATTGATCGCATCAATTTCGCCTTTGAGAAAGTCGGCTTCATTCTTCAGAGACCTGGCCTCGTCTTCAGGGTTCATGGCGTAAGGGCTTCCGTACGGCGCTGCATAGGCGGGCCCGTACCACGCTCCCTGAGGCGGATAATATCCGCGTCCTGCGAAACCTCTTCCGTATCCGCGGCCCCAACCGAACCCCGGGCCACCCCCCCCTCTGAAGGCTCGCCCTCGACCATAACCCCAACCGGCATAAGATCTCCCGTAGGGTCCGCAGAGGCCTCTGCCTCCCCCGGTCATCGGGCCGCCTCCCATGGGTCCTGTTCCATCCAATCCTGGCATGTTCGTTCACCTCCTTCCAAAAATTATGAATACTGGATTCGTGTTTTAATGAATGGCATTTTGAGCCGTTCCCGGGCCCCGACCCGTCAATAGGCAGGGCCATACCCCCTTGCTGAAGCGGGATAGAACCCGCGCCGACCAAAGCCTCGGCCATACCCACGGCCCGGACCCGGTCCGAATCCCGTCCTTGAGCCACGCGTCTGAGCGAACCCTCGGCTGAGACCGGTACTTCGCGCGTAGGATGGGCTCCGCCCATACACGGGAGCAAACGCGCTCCCGGAAGGGTTGCAGTAGCCTCGACCCCATCCCGTCATCGGGCCGGCGCCCAAAGGCCCTGTTCCATTAAATCCCGGCATAACGATTCACCTCCTTTCAGAATCCACCGCCCCAACCGCGGCGGTGTCTTCCTCTTCCTCTGGGCGGCATGTCGAAGTGCCCACCCTCGATTCTCAGGACTTTTCCTGTGACAAGGGCGTCGGCCACGATGGCGCGCGCCTCTGCCAATATTCTTCCAAAGGTCTGGCGTGAGACGTTCATCATTCCCGCCGCCGTCTCTTGATCCAGTCCTTGAAAATCGCTCAATTTTATGGCTTCGAGACCTTCAATCGGCAAAAAAACCTCTTTTTCCCCCCAGGGAGACATCCGATTGGGATGAAAGGCATCCGCAATGGGAGGGCCTTGGACAAATCTGAGTTTTCGAGGTCTCGGCATGTTAATTTCCTATTATGAGCTTGTGCTCATAATATTATCATGGACGTCAAACTGTCAAGTATATTTTTTGAGCATACGCCCATATATTTGGAGTTCCCCTTGGTTGCGCATTAAAATGCTTCCGGTTTTTCCGATAATAATTGAAGGTGGGATCGGGATCCCGCCGGTAAGAAAATAGCTTTTATGGCTTTTCAAAAAGCATGACATGCGTTATTCATGCTCTAAAGCGATTGGATTCCCGGTTGCCGGTTTGCCTCTGAACTCGGTTTTCGATTTTTCAAAGGCTCTGGCGTGACCGAGGTTTCTAAACCTCCAGTCAAAATATTTTTCAAAGGTTTAAATGCGATCATGCTTGAAGCAATCATTTTTGACTACAATGGTGTATTGATCAATGATTTGGATATATTGGAAAGCGCCTATTTGGACGCATCGAGGGAGCTTGGGATTCCGCTGTCTTCGAAAACCGTTCGCGAATTCATATCCTATGCCCCCGATCAGAAGCGGAACCTGTTCTTCGGCGACATTTCCGACGACGGATGGAATCGCGTGGTAAGGCTCAAAACAAAACACTATTTTGAAAAGGCTGACAGGGAAAACCTTGTTATCCCCGGTGTCGACACGGTATTAACTTCACTTTCGGCGCGGTATTCCCTTGCGCTCATATCCAACACCACACGGGAATACTTCGACCGCACTTTCCCTCCGCATCTTTCCGCACTGCTCGAGGAAACACTGTTCGCAGATGAGGTTCCCAAGCCGAAACCGTCCCCGGAGCCTCTGCTTGAAATGCTGAGACGACTGGAAATCGAAAAAGACCGGTGCTGTTACGTTGGAGACTCTGTCCTGGATATCCGCATGTCCAAAGCAGCAGGCGTACCGGTTTTTGCCGTGGTTACCGGAGGAAATTCGAAGGATGAACTGAGGGAGGCCGGCGCAGACTGGATTCTGGGCAGCTTAAGGGAGTTGGAAGCCAAGGTGGGGACGCTTTAAACAGCCCTGAAAATCGAGCATGCGCTCTGCGTTTTCATTGTGACTGATCCCGCCTCAAACTTCTAATTCTTTCTTTAGCGAACTCAAACTCAATCCAGGTGTCCAAAAGTGATTCCAGAGCCTCTTTGTAATCCTCCATGGCCCTTTCCCTTTCGCCGGACCCCTCCCCCCAAAGCCCAAGGGCAACGTGGAGCGTGATAAGATTCTCCGAACTCATGCCTGCCGTTTGCTTCAGAGAGTCCCGGCTCCGTTTCCCAAGCAGACATTCGCTGATGCCTCTGTACCACGGGTCTTTGATAAGTTGGCTGTAATGCTCCAGGCTTTCAATAGCCGCTTGCTCGCGTCCCAGGCGATGAAGGATTTCGGCTTCCAGCAGTCCCGTCTTGAGGCGCCTCGCACTCTGGCGACCCTCTGTTTTGAGGAATGCCTGAGCGTATTGCAAGGCTTGTTCCCAAGCATCCTCCATGGCACTGTAAAACGCCAGCGCCGCAAGCACGTCTCCGTTATGCGGTGCGCTCTTAAGGACATTTTCGAGGATCTGTCGTTTGTCGGTAGGACGTGCGGAGGCATCGTTGAACCGAGTCATGAGGGGGACCCATTCGGATCTGCGCTTCGCTTTCGCTTTCAAGTCCTTTTCAACGACCTGGCTGAATGCGTGGATATCGTCCCGATAGGCGTCCCACAAGGATTCGTCCTTCAAGGCATCCCGCCGCTGATCCTGGACGGCGTCCAACCTGGAGCGAGCCAAAAAATATTCCCATGCTTCTATCTCGGCCGACAAAACGGCTTGCCTCAGCAGTTTCTCCGCATCGTCCCACGCTTCCCTTTTTGCACGGATGAGGCCACCGACATAAAAAAGCCAGCTTTTCTCCGGTTCGGTCTCCCAGGCTTCGAGGGCGGATGCTTCGGGAACCTGACCATCCAGGACTTTGAATAAAAACCCGAAGAATTCACCCGGATGCCGCCAGTCCAGGCGCATCAATTCCAAGCGGTGGGAATCCAAAGCGCGATCTCCAGTCAACCAATCGGCGAGGACCAGCATGAGCCGGGGAAGACTGTTCTCAGGATCCATAGACAAGCACTGTTTGAAAAGGCGACGCGCCCCTTTCAGGTCCTCCGCACAGAAATGCATCATGCCGCCGGCCATCACCAACAGGGGATCAAAGCTCAGTTTGAGTTCCGCATCGGCCAGTTCCATCGCCTCCGCCCAGCGACCCTCAACGGCTGCCTGCAGAATTCGTTCAAGCTTGTTATCCACAGACGGATCCAGCATGCCGTTCCACTTCGTTTGGCCGGTCTTGAGCTCCTCGAGGAATATCACGACCTTGTTGATCGGCAAAACCATCGCCATGTTCCACAGGGGGGTGACCATCGGTATAAATCCCTGAGTTCGGTCGGTCGCCACGCCCGATACGATTCCAATGACCTTCCCGCGTCCATCAATGACCGGTCCCCCGCTGTCTCCCCCGTAGATAGAGGCGTCGATTTGGAGCAGATCCTCAAAGGATCGCCGCACATGGCCTCGGGTGACGCTGACGTTGACGCTGGCGGCCTGGGCGCGGCTGCCCAATGGAAACCCCAACGTAATCACCTGAGAAAGCTTGGGGATACGCTGCGGCTCTTGCTTCAGGTCCAGAGGTAAGGCTCTCAGACCGTCCGGTACCCGGTCGATTTTGAGCACCGCGAAATCGTTTTTGAGTGGGGATGTCACCAATTGCCGGGTCTGTACCGGGGGCTTGGCAACGCCGGCGATGGTCACGCTCGGGGTGCCGTCCGTCCGGAATGCGGTGCTAAAAACATACGTGTCAGCCAGCTCTCGGCCGCCGACAAGGCCGGCGGATTGCTTAAAGGCTTTCTCTCCTTCAAACCACAGAAGCATGGAATACTCAAAGACCGGGAAGCGGTTGTTTTGCCGAAGTTGCTTGACAATGGCACCGACATTGCTGTCCTCCAGCCAGGGGCACGCCACATGGCGATTCGTCAGCAGGTGGCCTTCATTATCCACCAGAAATGCCGTGCCTTCCGACCGATTGCGGTAGATGATGTTTTTGCCTTCTCTGAGACCATACTCTACCACCACGAATGCGATCGAGCGCGCATATTGATTCGCGTAATCCTCAAGCACGGCCATATCCCGTTTTTTCCTAAAATTTGCTTGGAACCAGACGACGCCGACGACCACAAGTAAGAGAACGACCATTGCCGCCGACCATGCCTGTCTTCTCTTGATTCGCCGAATCGCCCCGGCCGAGGCAGCGGCCATTTCCATTCGCTCCCTTTTGGCCGCCTCAATGTCCGCTTCCGTGATCCGGCTGAGGGTCTCCGCCACCTCACGCATGGAATGCGGCCGCAGTTCAGGATCCTCAGCGAGCATGGTTTTGAAAAGCACTTCTGCCTCGTGCGGTAAGGGCAGTTCCTCGATTTTGGCCAAAAAGTCGCAGGTTTCATAGTCGGCGGTGAGAAGCTCTATGAAGAGTTTGCCCAACGACCAGATGTCGCTCCGGTAATCGAGCGGTCGTTCATTGATGATATCCGGGTGACAGTCCAACAATCGTTTCAACATGGGGCCGGGCCTGTCCAGCTTCGGAGCCAAAAACCGAGAAAGCTTGTAGTCGATTTTGACTTTAAACTTTTCCCCATCGCGTTTTGTCACCATGATATCGTTTAGGATGAGATGGGGGATGAAATGCCCCGTCTGATGGAGCATATCGAGAGCCGAAGCAATTTTGGAGAACAGGTCAAAGGCGAACCGGTAGTCGCGCAGGCGACCCGAACGTACCAGATCACCCCAGCTCTCTGCATCAATCCACTCGCTCACCCGGTACCACAACCCGTCCGAAGAACGCCGGATTTCCTGATGACTGACGAAGTTGTCGGCAGGCAGCTTTTTCAGCTCTTCCAATTCTCGTTTCAACCGGCCGGCCACCTCTTCGTCGACTCCCGATTCCGGGACAAAAAGCCGTATCATGACCGGTTTCTCTTCGCCGTCCTTGACGGCACGACACAGAATGCTGGCGTGACCCTCGTGTAAGACCTCCTCGATGCGGTAATCGTCAATATATTTTCTGCCCTCACCCACTTCACCGCCGCAGGCGGGACAAATCTTGATCTCTTCGGCCACTGACTGGCCGCAAGTTTGACACAGTTTCATACAATTCCCGTAGAATCAGATTTAAGCCAAAACTGAATTGAACCGACGTCCGATTGGGTTTTCATCATTCAGCACCTCGGCTCGCCGGTGCGAAAACCGGAATCTCTTGAACAAATTGTGGCCTTCACGTTACAAATCTACGGCAGATTTGAACAACTTGCAAGTTTCTTCGGAGGGCGCTAGGATGGTCGTCGAATGATGTGAGCGAAAGGCGGGTGTCGGTCAATTGCTTGAAACCATGCAATATCGGAGCGTAGGGGTTTCCGGAGATTATTGCCGGTGTCTTCTCAAACGGATAGCTTCTTTCATCGCTGCGGTTATTCTCTTGGGGACCGGAGCGCCGGTGTGCGCCTGCCCGTTGGAGCTTCCTTCGGGCTGGATCGTGATCAAGGATCGGCGGCTGACGGTCGAGGTGGCGGCTTCGCCTTCTGCCCGGTCTTGCGGGCTTTCACACCGTGCGTACCTGCCGGAAAACCACGGGATGCTGTTTGTCGAGCCCGAGCCCTCGGTTTTGGCATTCTGGATGAAGGATACGCATATTCCCCTCTCAATCGCCTTTATCGATGATGCCGGACGAATCGTCGACATCCAGCAGATGGAGCCACTCGAAAAGACAAGGTATCATCGCTCACCCTCGAAGGTGCGATTCGCCTTGGAAGTTAACCGGGGATGGTTCGATAAACACGGCATTGTCCGCGGCCACACCGTCGAGATGCATATACCGCTCGGCTTGGACATCCGCTGACCGGATCAATTGCGCCCGGTTTTTTCGTACCAGATGATCCGGTTCGGGCCTGTCTCTGCGTTTACCCGGATCACCGTGCATTTTGGCTTTTCAGGTAATCTTTAAGCCTTTTTTCAAAATCAACCTCCCAGCCCCCGTGATAAACAATGGAAGACCCGATCTGACTGGCAAGAATGGCACTTTTGATTTTCGGTGATAAATTCTTTACCCTGGCTCTGTATTTGGCATTCTCCCGAATAAATGCCGGAAGGTGATTGAGAATCGCCTTTCTGAAAACCGGTTGATTCACCAGATCCTGTCTGTCCTGAAAAAAAGCGAACAGCTTTGCATAGTGTTCATTAATCTCCGTGCTGATGGCGCTGCTGATTTCGGTGTAGAGCAGATTTCCGTCGTTTTCCCGATACCGCTTGAAAATCCCGTTCGCCTCCGCTTCGGCCCGGTTTTCCAGAATCTCCAGCACGTCTTTCACATAGGCATTTTTGTGCATGAGAAATTCCTTGTCCGTCATGAGTAGGTTCGCGAGAATTTCGTAGGATGAAGATATTACGCCGCACTTATTCGCCGAGGCGTCACGGATAAGCACAACCCCTTTCTTTTGAATTTCTTCCCGAGCCTTCGGGGTGATGAACGAATTTGCGCCTTCGATAATGACCCGGGCCGTGGAGACATTTGCATGGGGAAAGAGTTTGCGCCAATTTTCCGAGTCAATCGTCTCCGGTCTCCCCCCGCAGGGCAGAAAAAGATCCGTGGATACTGAAAATAGCAGGTGGTCCAGTTCCCTTTGAAGTTCATCCATGGTAATCCATGTTTCTTCGACACCGGAATCGGTTTGCATCATTTTCCTATACAGTTTTCGAAGCCCTTCCTTTTTGCACTCCCCGCGAAAGAAAATGAACCCACCCGGATGCAGTTTCTCCGCGTTGAAGTGATCCAGGTCATGCCTTAAAACAATGTTGCCGAGTGCTTCCGGATCTGTCCCTTCCGGGTCATACAACCCGGCCGTACCGTCCAGAATGACCAGAATCTTCCCATGAGGACACCGCGTTAACAAAAGGCGCATGGTGTTTCCGGCAACGTCTCCATTGGGTCCGCCGGTGAACTTCATGCTGAAAGGGTCATGAAGTATGTCCGTGCCCACTTCCCTCATGGCGATTTCCGCATACTTCACCACCCCGCGGGACGTGACGCCGTATTCTTTGTGGTTGATGCCGATGCGTTTGCTTGACATGATACCAGCGCCCAGTATGTATTGCCGCTTTACGGACTGCTTTGCGATCAGCTCGATCATGGCATCATGCATATTTTCATCCGGGCCTATTTCTATGGGTTCATCTTCCCCATAGTAGTCAATAACCTGAGGATTTTTAACCTTTCCCCCGTGCGTAACGAATATGTCGAGGAAGGCGTTGATAAAGCCGTATTGAAGCTTGTAAAGGCGCTGGGTCACGTCAGAGGTTTCATGGAGACCTCCCGCATCAAGGACCACGACCAACTTGGATCCACCTTCATAGATATCCTTGTTCTTGAGATGCTGGGTGTGGGCTAGGACAAAGACTTCTCTAAAAAGACTGTTGGTATTTGTCGCGTACTCATCCTTATCCCGGCAGATGACGGTCCGCCATCCGCCTCTGGCTATGTCTGAAAACCCGATGTGATAGCCCACTCCGTAGCGACCGAAAAAAAACGTAATCCTGTACGGTGTGACCGCCGGCAGGTCCGAGGTGAATTCCGATGCGAGTTCGGTCAGGTAGGCAGGATCCAGCCGAAATGCGAGCGCGTGTTTCTCGGCCGCATAGAAATTGGTCTTCAGAGTATGGCGGATGAAGGCGAGGCAGGTGGTAAAGATCGTGCGTCTGATGTCATCCAGGTATTTCTGACCTGTATTGTAAGTTT
This sequence comes from Desulfatiglandaceae bacterium, assembly GCA_046496815.1. Lineage (GTDB taxonomy): Bacteria > Desulfobacterota > DSM-4660 > Desulfatiglandales > Desulfatiglandaceae > JAWOGN01. The sequence continues at coordinate 7,128 of JAWOGN010000330.1, read as the reverse complement.
CAATAACCTGTACCGTTTCGTCGAGCGCACGTTTGTAAGCTTCATCCCGGTTTTCAATATCCGGATCAAATCTCATTCTGAACACATTGATGAGCCTTAAAGTCATATTCGCGTCTGAATGAAAGGCGCTCTTGACAGTTTCAAGACCAAACCGATCCGGTTGGTTATGCGCCAAACTGGTGTGACAAAATCCAACAAATACATGGGTCAAAGACGCCTCTTCTCCCGTCATGATGCCCTCGGTCAAGAGGTTCCTGTAGGCATAGGTATTGGTTGAGAGGATCTGCGTGTTATACAGCTCCGCCTGAAGAACCCTGAACAGAGGAGATCCCTTTTCTATCAATTCTTCTTGATGCGAGGTGACATAAAACGTTGCCAGAAAGTAAGGGTGGTGAGCGGTGTTGATATACAGGCTGTAGGAGCGCCGGACTCCTATGTTTAACCGTTTAAAGACTTCGCTCACCTGGGTAATGAATCCCTTCTGAGGCGGATTTCCCACGGAGAAAAGCAGCCGGAACTCCTTAAAACGCGCCCCCCGTTTGGTTTCCTCTACGTCAAAATAAAGACCGTCATGTAACCTTGCCTGCTGATAGAGCCAAAGAATGCGAGCGATTCTTTCCGCCGGTGAAAGTCCCACATACACCTGATTATTCAACCAAAGTAAGCGAAGAACTTTGTCGGATTCCTTGAAATTGAAATCCGGATAAAATTGTTTCATACTGTGAAAGACCGCTTTCTTAGCACGATGGGGTATTCTGACCGGGCCCGCTCCAATTATCTCCTCGTAGGTTTTCCGATCAAACTCAAACTTTTGGATCTCCAGATCCGCATCGGTATCAGGAAGGAACCCATAGGAGTGAATCATTTCAGCATAGGAAATTTCTCTCTCCCGGAGCGCTTTCAAGGTGTCGTAGATCGAACCGGGCAAGTCGAGTCTGGCTATAATCAGTTTCTTTTCTTGATCGGTCAGCGTCAATTTGATTTGATTCCTGATTTCTTGAAGCCTTACCGCCAGATTGATAATGGAATCCCTCTCTTCCTTCATCGTAATAAAAAAGTAAGGGTGCATATTGGCATAAAGCCAATCCAGGTTCTCCGAAGTTTTAGAAAGATGCGCGCCAAGGGCACGTTCAATCTGCCTGTAAAGGGCTGCATCAGGAGTTGTTAAGGCCTGTTGTAATTCCTTCTTCGGTATGTTGGTTGCTGCTAGCATGCTGTTTTGCCTCCGGGTCTGTTTGAAATTCACCGCCTGTCATAGAAAATTTCAAGAAACGATCATCTGTTTTAATCGTTGAATCTTTAAACCGTGAACCGATCCCTCCAGGCTCTCTATTCGTACTCCTCACAATGCCAAACCCCTCCCTCAGGTTTCGGAAACGTGCAGGTCAAACGTTTTTCACACAGCTTGCATAATCCTTTTAATTCTTCCTCGGCGTTGAACCTCGCCTCTTTCACAAGCGTAATTTTCGTTTTTGAAGGTTTTTCAGAAACCTTCGTGACTCCCTCAAATTCTTCACACTGCAAAACCGGACGTTTTGGGTCTCTTGGGTAGGTACATTCCAAGGAGTTCTTACACGTCGAACATAAACCACCATATATGCTGCGCGTCAAGTTTGAAGAATCCCTGGGGGATGTTTTATTTTTCACGAGCGGATTTTTTTTGTGCACGTTCGCATCTCCTTATACAGACTGAAGTGTTTTCTATTTTTTGTCGCCGGAGTCTTCTCATCGTGTAGGCTTTACAAGGCAATCCGCGTGCCATCAAGTTATCAAAAAGAAAAAACAGAAAAATATTTTTATAATTTTCAATTATATCAATAATATACGGAGGTTTGGCCCCATCGGAGGTTTACGTTTCTTTTGAAAAACAGGCGGTAAGTTGAGAACGAAAACCGGGGAATTATGAATCGGCGGGGAAAATTTCCTCAGCTATCGGCCTTCGAGGAAAAAGGCGTTCGCTTCGACTCAGGCAATTTACTGCGAAGCGTTTTCCTGTCAATGCCGAGAATCTTGGCAGCTTCCGATTTATTTCCCCCGACGCTCGTCAGAACATTCCGGATGTATTCTGCAGAGACTTCGGCCAGCGTCCGCTTAAACCCGGTGCCGCCAAAAGCTGAGAAGTGCATGTGTGCGGGGAGATCCGGAACCGCGATCACCTCACCGTCGACCATGACAACAAGGCGCTGAATGATGTTCTCCAGTTCCCGGACATTGCCGGGCCAATTATAACGTTGCAGTGCATCCAGTACATCATCTGAAAACTGCGGCACAGGTTTTCCATATTCTTTCCCGTATTTTCGGGCAAAGTAATTTGTTAACAGGATGATGTCTTCCCGCCTCTCTCGCAGGGGGGGGATATCGATGGAAATAACATTCAATCGATAGAAAAGATCCTCTCTAAAAAGTCCTTTCTCTATGATACCGGGCAAATCCTTGTTCGTTGCGGCCAGAATTCTGACATCGACTTTTCGGGGACGGTGTGACCCCACCATGCTGACTTCTTTGTTCTGCAGCACACGAAGGAGACTTACTTGCATGGCGAGACTGGTTTCGCTGATTTCATCCAGAAATATGGAACCCCCATCGGCGGTTTGGAAAAATCCCGCTCGAGATTCATTGGCGCCCGTGAATGCCCCTTTCACATAACCGAAGAGTTCGCTTTCAAGAAGCGACCCGGGAATGCCGCCGCAGTTTACGGGAACAAACGGTGCCGACGAACGCGCGCTCCGGTAGTGCGTCGCACGCGCTACAAGTTCTTTTCCCGTGCCGCTTTCTCCGGTGATCAGTACGGTCGCCGTCGTGGAGGCTGCTTTGTCTATTTCGCGCAGAACCTTTTTCATCACACCCGATTCACCGATCAGACCATAATACGGCGTGCTCTCCGTGCGTGACGCATCAATCTTTCGCCTGCGTGCCTTCATCGTGTGGAATGCTTTTTCAACCGCGGCAAAGAGCTCTCCTTTTGTGAAAGGTTTGGGAAGATACTCCTCCGCGCCCGTCTTAACCGCTTCAATCGCTCCCTGAATGGAAGGGTAACCTGTAATCATGATGATTCCCAGGTATTTGTAGTTTTCTCGCACATGGCGAATTAGGTCGATGCCGGATATTTCCGGCATCTTGTAGTCCGTTATGACCAGATCAACTGTCGCCGATTCCAGAATTTTAAGCGCTTCAACTACGGCCGGTGCCGTATATACCTGGTACCCTTTAGACACGAGATTTCTTTGTAGCATCTCCAACGTATCCGGGGCGTCATCTACGATCAAAATCGATTTTCTTTGACTTGATGCACACATCTATGGACCTCTCATGCGTCCGATTTTCATTTCTTGAGCGGTAAAGATATTTCAAATTTGGAACCTTGTCCGAGTTTACTGGATACGTTGATGGTCCCCCCATGGCCCGTTACAATTCCATAAACGACCGCCAGCCCCAGTCCGGTCCCTTTGTCGACATCCTTGGTTGTGAAAAACGGTGTGAACAGGTGTCTCTGAATTTCCTTGCCCATGCCCATGCCATTATCTTCCACGATAAGCATCGCATCATTCTGAAGTGAAAGCGTCTTTATTTTCAACTCTCCGCCGTGGGGCATCGCTTGAATTGCGTTGACGACCAGGTTGATAAGCACCTGCTGCATCTGGGAAGCGTCAGCCGTAATCGGCGGCAAATCCGGTTCAAGGGAACAGACCAGATGTATCCCTGCTTTGGCGCAGCGAGAATCGAGGAAAAAAAGCCCTTCTCGAACCACCTGGTTGAGGTTAACCGTTGCTTTTTTCTGCGGCACTTGTCTGGAAAAAAACAACAGTTTCTTAACAATTTCGCGAGCAAAAAGTGAGGCCTTTACGATTTTTTCGATATCATTGAGAACTTGATCCGGCAGGTCGGGGCAATCCTTTGCAAGTTCGGCAAACCCCAATATGCTTGCCAGCGGTTCATTCAATTCGTGCGCAACGCCCGCAGAAAGCTGACCAACCGTTGCAAGTCGATCGGCATGTCTCAGTTGCTCCTGGAGCTTTTTTTGCTCTTGTTCCGCCTGTTTCTGCTCGACAATCAGTCCGATCTGTCGGGCCACGGCATTAATAAGATTCCGCTCCTCTGTTAAGAATGGGCCTTCGTCAAGTTCCGGTTTGTGCTCCAGGTAAACCACTTCCACGGTGCCGCGACGCTCTCCTTCGATAACAATATCCGCCGACTGCTTTTGTGGCCCTTTCCCGAAGTTTCTTGTCAGATATCTCTGCCCGTTAAGCGTGATCTTCGCTGCTGCAACATCCGGATATAACCATGCGGGGGGGAGAAGCTTTACAGTACGTCTCAGTATTTCTCCGATCGTGAGATCGGGTTCACCGATCAGCCTTGCAATACCGTAAAGGCATCCCAGTTCTTTAACGCGCTCACGCAAGGAGGAGTGCCTTCTTTGCACCAATCCGGCAAGTGCGATGCCGGCGGCGATCGTCTCGTAGAATTCTCTGCGATCTCCTGTGAAATGACTCGTCTTAAGGGATTTCAATTGCAGAACTCCGAGTTTTACCTTATTTGCCAGCAGAGGAATCACGGCAAATGACCGATAATCTTCACCCATTCGAAATAGACAGGTCCTTCTTTTTTTTCCATCAGAGACATCTATTTCATAGGTGTCTTGACGGCCCTGCGTGAAGAAACCGCCATTTTCGGAAAAAGACGGACCTGAACAAGTGTATTGATTGAACAAAACATAACCCGATAGCTTCTCCGAATCCAAATATCCACCGCTTTCGGGCTCAACTTGGGAGATCTCTTCGTTCCGGCACTGGCGCACCCGTAACGCATAGGGCGGGGCTTTTTTCCCGTTTGCTTGGGCTTCGCACCGAAGCACTTTCTCACCCGCTAAGAGCTGAAGCACGACCGCATCGCATTTCAAGACGGGCATCAGGCGTTGCAGACTCTCCTGCAGGAACTCGGATCTTGGAATGCCGCGGTTGGCAACGGAAATCATCGTATACAGGAGGTCATGCAGGTCTTTGGTCTGTTTATTATCGACACACTGGCTTTGCATTCACTTGGAACCCTTTTCCTGGGTGGAATCCTTCGGTCCAAAAATAGAGATGACCGGGTCGCTCCCATCGTGATGATAGTGTAGGAACGAGCATTCTATACTGGGCATCTGCTTTTCATTCGTCAAGTATTTTACATTTCCAAGCGCACATCCGTGAAGGATGTGCCGCCTGAGCGACTCAGCCTTGAAAAAAACCGCTCCGGCACTTAACTTTTGTCAAAGTGCGTTATTTGTTTATTATGGGATCTCTATGAATCTCCTTTCCCCGAGGAAAAAGGGTAACCGGATGTTTGCCATGAAAAGGAGGTTCGCTCGCCTTTAGGCCTTTGCTCGGATCATGAAAATGCCCACTCTCTTTTTTTCTTTTTTTGCTTTTGCGGGACTGATGGCCGCCTACATTACCTGGCGGCTGTTTGGTGCGGCGCGTTTCAGTCGCATCGGACAAGTTGCGATCGCTTTAGGGATCTTCGCCATCTTCCTCGCGGTTCCGCTCAACATTATGCTCCGCAGAGCCGGGGTGAACAATGCCGCTTTGGAAATGCTTGTCTGGGCGGGATATGTGGGGGTCGGTTTCTTGAGCTTTATCTTTACCTTTCTGGCAATCCGGGATTTCCTTTGGGGCCCGGCAGTGTTATTCAAAAACATCAAGCGTTTTTTGTTTGAAAACACCAGGGAAAATCTTCCCGCAGGAAATCCTGCCCATCCCGGGCGCAGACGCTTTTTGGTCACGGGCATGAACTATGGAATTACCGCTACGGCTTCTATTTTCACGGCATATGGTTTTGCAGAGGCCAGGCAGGTTCCGGATGTGAAAGAGGTCACCATTCCTATCATCGGCCTGCCGGACGATTTTGAGGGTTTCAGGATCGTTCAAATCACCGACATTCATGTGAGCCCGACCATCCGTCGCGATTTCGTAGAGGCCGTTGTGCATGCAGCCAATCGCCTCGATGCGGATATTATTGCGCTGACCGGTGATTTGGCCGACGGGCTGGTGAGCCACCTGGCAGATGACGTGGCGCCGCTTAAGGACCTAAAATCGGCGGCGGGCAATTTTTTCGTCACCGGCAATCATGAATATTACAGCGGGGTCGATGATTGGGTCCGGCATGTCAAGCGTCTCGGGTTTACGCCACTGATGAATGAGCACCGGCTCATCTCCCGCGGAAAGTCGCGATTGCTTCTGGCCGGTGTTACGGACTACCGCGGCGGCAATTTCATCCGAAGTCACCTGTCAGACCCCCGGAAGGCCCTGGCGGGCGCTCCGTCAGTGCATCCAAAAATCCTCTTGGCCCACCAACCCAAGAGTATATTTGATGCGGCAAAGGCCGGCTTCGACTTGCAGATCTCCGGCCACACGCACGGGGGTCAGTTCTTTCCGTGGAATTTACTGGTCGGATTGGACCAGCCGTTTGTGGCAGGCCTCGGCCGGTATCACGGCACCCAAATCTATGTCAGCCGCGGCACCGGCTATTGGGGGCCTCCCATCCGGGTAGGTTCGCCTTCAGAAATTACGCGCATCAAATTGACCGCTCGACAGCGCCTATGACAAGTGCCACGCGCTTGCGCGTGGGGCCCCAAAACTCTCCGACCCCAGACCCCTTTGGAGAGCACACTATTTAGATGCCTGATCCCATTTCGTATTTATGGTTTAATTTCTCCACCCCATGGCATCTCTAAGAATTCCTTGTAGGGGACAATAACTATGGAATCAACCGTCCGTCTGCGAGGTACAAACATACACAGAAATATCTTTCAAGCCTCTGCTCCTCACTGAGGGCCTGAAGCGATTTGATATCGCGTGCCGATTTGTTTTTTATTTGAAAGCCTTGCTATTTCGGAGTAAACTCCTAACCGGTAAGACCATTTTGGATTAATATGCAAGAAGATTAACTATCCGTGCTCGGTTCTGCAAGAGGCTAAATGCGGATTTGCTCTTGCTGAGCTAAGTCAATGGTTGGCACAGTTTTTCCAACGGCAATTTGAGAAAGAAAGGGTTTCGCATTGAATAGATGGAATACATTCAGAGAAAACTGGAAATAGACTTGCCGCCTCGTCAATCGGCTTTCTTATGGGGGCCGAGAAAGACCGGGAAA
>JAWOGN010000281.1:0-3610 GCA_046496815.1 Desulfatiglandaceae bacterium | reverse complement strand
GGGTTGATCGGGTTACGGGTCGGACCAAAGGCGCTGTTTTCCGTGGAGGAACCCATTGCGAACTCATCCATGTTCGTTTTCCCGATCAACACGGCCCCGCTGTTCAGAACCTTTCGAACCGCCGTGGCATCATAGGGAGGGATGTAATTGCTCAAAATGTTGGAGCCGCATGTGGTCCGGATTCCCCGCGTACACAGGTTGTCCTTGATGGCGATGGGGATTCCGTTCAGCATGGAGGTTCTTTTCCCGTTTCGAAATCGAGTGTCTGCCCGGTCCGCCTGCTTCAATGCTTCATCCCGTGTTACGGTTATAAAGGCATGAATGGTTTTTTCCCTTTCATCGATTCTCTGAAGCACCGACTCGGTAATCTCTCTTGAGCTTACTTCCTTTTTACGGAGCATTCCGGACAATTCCGACGCACTTCGGTCACATAACTCCATGTTTTAACCTTCCAGAATCTTGGGGACCTTGAAAAACGGCCCCTCTCGTTCAGGTGCGTTTGATAACAAGGATTTCGTATTTTTCGATTTCCTCGGGCGATCCTCTCGCCAGACATTTTTAAGCTCTAAAACATGACTCATCGGGCGAACCCCTTCGGTATCCAATTCCTGGAGCGCTTCAACATAGTCCAATATGGAATTGAGATCCTTTTGGTATAGATCGATCTCAGTTGCATCGAGCGTCAATCGCGCCAGTTTTGCCACATGGGTGACTTCACGCCGAGATATTTTTCCCGTGTCCGTCGGCACCTGATTCGCAGCAAATTCGTGTGGGGGTCTATGAGCTGTTATTCGCGATTTTTTCGTCCGGAACGCGGACTCGATCGCCAGCTCCTCGAGGTGGGATTTGTCCGCCGGAGCGGGGGCTTCGGTCAGTGGGCAGAAAGCGCGACGATTCTTGGGAAAGGCGATGACCTCCCGAATGGACGGTTCACTCAAAATCATCGCAATCAGCCGGTCCAGCCCCAGGGCCAATCCGCCGTGCGGGGGCGTTCCGAATTCCAATGCCCTTAGAAAAAAGCCGAACTTGGTTTCCGCTTCGGCCGGAGTCAAACCCAGGGCCTGGAAGATCTTTTTCTGGGTTTCCATCTCGTGGATTCGGATACTCCCCCCCCCCAGTTCCTCACCATTGATGACCAGATCATACGCTCTGGATTTGAGTCTGAGCAGTGCATCCCGGTCGTCGGCATCAAAATCGGAACGCTCCGGCATTGTGAAGGGATGGTGCTTGGCACTCAGATTTCCATCCTTGAGTTCGAACAGCGGGAAGTCGTAAACCCACAACGGGCGGTAGCCGGTCTCGGGAATGAGCCGCAATCTGTTTGCCATGTGAAGTCGAAGGCTGCATAGCGTCCGGTTGACCAAATCGGTGGAGATGTCTGCAATCATCATGAGGACGTCGCCTTCGCCCGCACCGAAACGTTTCATGAGCTTGCTTTGTTCCGTTTGGCTGAAAAACTGAACAATACTGGACTGAAGCGTCCCTTCAACCACCTTCATCCAGGTCAAACCTTTGGCGCCGAAGGAAGGCACGATTTTCATGGCGTATTCATTTTGAAGCACGTTTTTGCTCAAAGACGTTGCCTGACCCTGGACACAGAACCCTTTGATCCGTCCGCCGCTTCGGATGATTTTTCGGAAGACCCCGTAGGCCGTATCCGCCAGGATATCCGTGACATCCTCAAACGCCATATCGAATCGGAGGTCGGGGCGGTCTGTTCCATACCGCTCCATGGCCTCCGTGTAGGTCATCCGCGGAAACGGTCGGGGCAGGCGCTTGTCTCCCAGGACGAACGCGCTTGCGGTCAATTCCTCAATAATTTCATAGATGAATTCTTCGTCGATGAAAGCGGCCTCCAGATCAAGCTGCGTGAACTCAGGTTGACGGTTGGGCCGCAAATCCTCGTCCCTGAAACACCGGGCGATCTGGAAGTAGCGGTCTAATCCCCCTATCATCAAAAGCTGTTTGAACAGCTGCGGCGATTGCGGAAGGGCATAGAATCTGCCCCGGTGTATTCTGCTGGGAACCAGATAATCTCTGGCGCCCTCCGGGGTGCTTTTGGTCAGCAACGGCGTTTCCACTTCGACAAAATGAAGCCGATCCAGGCACGCCCTGATATCCTTGAGAATCTCGTACCGTTTGATGAACCTGGCTTGCATGGAGGGGCGGCGAAGATCGAGGTATCTGTACCGGAGCCGCAACTCCTCATCCACACTTTCAGGCGTGTTTTCGACTTCCTCCCCGAAAACCATCGCCTTTTCAGAAATCGGGAACGGTAGGGTTTTTGATTTTGAAAACACCGTCAAATCTCTGGCGAAGACTTCAATGTCTCCCGTTTCCAGATGCGGGTTCTCGGTGCCCGGTTGCCGGACGGCGACGGTCCCCCGTATTTGTACGGCGTATTCCTCTTTCAAACCGGTTGCTTTCTTGTACGCGGTCTCGTGTGTTTGCGGGTTAAACACCACCTGAACAATCCCACGAACGTCCCGAAGGTGAATGAACAACACATTCCCGTGGTCCCGGACGGCATCCACCCAGCCGAGAAGCAGCACCTCTTGACCGACATGGGCGCCGGATAATGTTCCGCAGTAAACTCTGTTTTTCCAATTCATCGAATCACCGTCAGCCGAATCAACGCGAAACTACATCAATGGGTTCGTTCATATACTTTATCACTCGCAGATAATCAAGGGTCTCTTTCTGGGAGGGGCAATATCGAGGTTGACGATCAACCCATGGGACATGTAAAAGGTGTGTTTGCGGCCGGGGACATGACGCAGGGTCAATCTCTGGTGGTAAGGGCAATCGCTGACGGCATAAAACCAGCCCAGGGAATGACGCGGTACCTGGGGGAGGAGATCGGCTGATGACGAAAACCTTCAAAGAGAATGCGGCCCAAGAGGCTGAACCCCCGTAGAGACGGTGAAATGGACACATTAAACGCCACGTTAGCACTTGAAGACGGCACGGTCTTTCGGGGTCGTTCCTTCACCGGTCACGGAGAAACAGTGGGAGAGGTGGTATTCAACACCAGTATGTCCGGGTATCAAGAGATACTGACAGATCCCTCCTATTGCGGCCAGATTGTGACGATGACCTATCCCCTTATCGGCAACTACGGCATCAATGAAGATGATGTGGAATCCCGGCGGATTCAGGTCAGCGCCCTGCTGGTCAAAGAATACCAGGCGTATCCGAGCAACTGGCGGTCTCAGAGAAGCCTTGCGGACTACCTCAGGGAAAACCACATTCCCGGCATTGAAGGCATAGACACCCGGGCGCTTACCCGACATATACGGGTGTCGGGGGCGATGAAGGCGGCGCTTTCAACACGCGATCCGGATCCGGATTCCCTGGTGGAGAAGGCGAGGCGGTGCCCCGATATGATCGGGCTGGATCTGGTAAAAGCCGTAACCTGCCGGGAGCCCGTTTTGTGGGAGAACCAAAAGCCCGTCCGGGTGAGCGGGGGCCTCGATCATTTCAAATGGCCCGACAGACCCGGCAAATGGCGTGTCATCGCCATCGATTACGGTGTAAAATACAACATTCTTCGTTCTCTGGAGAAAAGAGGCTGCACGGTCCTCTTGCTTCCCGCGGATGCAACCTCGGA
>JAWOGN010000258.1:0-17134 GCA_046496815.1 Desulfatiglandaceae bacterium | reverse complement strand
TCCGTTGAGACTCCCGATATTCCCGAACACGGCGACATGTTCAGGGTACCGTTGATTAAAAAGCGATATGAGCCTATCCAATAGAATGTCGTTACTGCCGACAATAATGAGCAGCCCGCGAAAGGACGGTAATGAGCTCGGCATTTCCGGATAATTGATCGTTTCATTTTCCAACCACCGTTCCACCAGATATAGCGGAAACAGCCATTTTCCCGTGACTTTCGTGGCCGGCAGACCCTTTTCTGAAATTAGCGTGTAAACCATCTTTTCGTTAATTCTTAAAAAGTCTGCGATGTCTTTGGTTCCAAGGAGGTCTTCTTTTTTCATTGCTTTGCTTCCCGCGTCCGACCGCTCTTATAAAGTTTGATGTATCTGGATTGACATAAGCCACATCACAAAAAAAAGGACCTCCGCGGTAACCGCTCTCAACTATCCGGACAGTCCTCTATCTGAGTAGGACAGTTTAATACCCCCATGGGTTATCATTTGTCAATAAAAAAAATTGTGTTAAATTTCTATTCCAATAATTACTTATAATTACCAAAAAAAACAGTTATGACACCCGTCACGCAATTCAGCCTAATACATCGCCAAATATGTCCGAGTATTGCGCCTACGGGCACTCTATTCGCTCCATGCGCCCGCGGAGGTTCTCAAAAAGGCCGCGATGTCTTTACTCAGGGTTACGGATGATTATGTTAAAAGCGTTATGAGTTACAGGCTTTCCACAACCAGCAAGGTACGCTCACAGGAGGAACTGCGATGTATTTAATCAAAGTTAAATTTGATCCGAATCTCAGGGCACTTCAGAACAAGATGCAAGACCTGATGGATGAAATGATGCACCTCAAGCGTCCCGTCATGGCACCCTCCCGTAAGGATTGGACACCGGAGGCGGATGTGTACGAGACAAGAGAGGATATCATGATCTTGCTCAACCTTGCGGGAGTTGAGAAAAAACATATCGCGGTGTCCTTCCATGAAAACCACCTCCGCGTCGAAGGAAAAAGGGTTCAAAATATTTCATCCGGTACGCCGGTTCGATATCATCAATTGGAAATGGGACATGGTGATTTTGAGCGGACTTTTCGGATACCGGCTGCGATTGACGAAGAAAAGATCGAAGCATTCTATACGGACGGCCTTTTAACCATACGGATCAAAAAGGCAAGCGTACCGCAAAGCGTTTCTGTAAATGTGAATTTTTGATTCAAATCACCCGCTTTGAGGCGCTAAGTTGTTCAGTTCTCATTTTGTAACTACAAACTCAAGAATCGGTTCAGAACAAGGAGAACCCAATGACAAATCGGAAAAAAAAGATATCAGATACATTACCGATACTGCCCGTCAGGGACTCAATTATATACCCCCGCATGATCATTCCTCTGATGATCAAGGAAAAAAAACATGTGTCTCTGGTGGATGACGCACTCCAAAAAGACAAGATGATCGTGGTGGCGATGGTGAAAAACCCGGAAAAAGAGCCCGACGGCATCGACGATATTCACCGGATCGGGACAGCCGCTCAGATTGTCAAGCTTTCAAAAGGGGATGAAGGTACGATCCTGGTTGTACAGGGGGTTTCCAGAGTCGCGATCCTGGACATCGTTTCCCGTGACCCGTATCTGCAGGCAAATGTTGATGAACTGAAAGATGTTGAACGCTCCGGCAAGGGGGTCAGCGCACTGGTAAGAAATATATCCGGTCTTTTCAAACTCATCGTAGATTTGTCTCCCCACCTACCGGAGGAATTGGTGCAACTCCCCCGAAACGTTGACCAGCCGGGTCCCTTGGCAGACATGATTGTGTCCACCCTGAACCTTAACCGGAACAAAAAGCAGGAAATTCTGGATTGTCTGGACATCAAGGAGCGCTTAAAAAAATTGACCCTGTTTCTCAATGAAGAACTCGAGTTACAAAAAACGGGCGCCAGGATTCAAAACCAGGTCAAGAAGGGAATAGACAAGACACAGCGCGAATATTATCTCAAGGAACAGCTCAAGGCCATACAAAAAGAACTGGGAATGGGCGATGAGGAACCATCGGAAGCTCAAGAGCTGAAGGCCCGTTTGGAGAAAAAGCAACTTCCGGAGGCGGTACGAAAAGTCGCCGATAAGGAAATCGAAAGACTTTCAAACATGAACCCCGCCGCAGCGGAATACACGGTCGCCAGAACATATCTGGACTGGATCCTTGAACTTCCCTGGATGGACGGCACAACGGACCATCTTGATATCGTCGCTGCCGAAAAGGTCCTGAACCAAGACCATTACAACCTGGAAAAAATCAAAAAGAGAATCCTGGAGTATCTTGCCGTTCGGAAGTTGAATCCGAGCCATAAGGGACCCATCCTCTGCCTGGTGGGTCCTCCCGGGACGGGTAAAACCAGTCTCGGGCGTTCAATTGCCAAAGCGATTGGGAGGAAGTTTTTCCGGATGTCCCTGGGCGGCATCCGGGATGAGGCTGAAATTCGAGGTCATCGCCGAACCTATGTAGGCGCCCTTCCCGGTCGAATCATACACGGAATCAAAAGGGCCGGTTCCAACAATCCGGTTTTCATGCTGGACGAAGTTGACAAAGTCGGCACCGATTTCCGGGGTGACCCTTCTTCCGCTCTTTTGGAAGTGCTGGATCCCGAGCAGAACTTCTCGTTCGCGGACCATTACCTGGAACTGGAATTCGATCTTTCCCAGGTCATGTTCATCTGCACGGCCAATCAGCTGGACCCCATTCCCTCGCCGCTGCGCGACAGAATGGAGATACTGGAACTGGCCGGCTACACGGAGGATGAAAAGGTGAACATTGCCGCTCGATTTCTGATTCCCAGACAGATTTCGGAACATGGCCTAAAACGCAAACAGGTATCTTTTCGAAAATCGGCCATTCGAAAAATCATCAGAGAATACACTCGCGAGGCCGGCGTCAGGAATCTTGAAAGGGAAATCGGCGGGATCTGCCGCGGTGTGGCCCGAAAAGTGGCTGAGGGAGAGACCCGGCAGTTCCCCATCTTGGACAAAACGGTGAAAGCGTACCTGGGAAATCCCAGGTTCACCCTGGATTTGGCCGAGCGGACCTCAGTCCCCGGCGTGGCTACGGGTATGGCGTGGACCCCCACCGGCGGGGATCTCCTCTTTGTAGAAGCCACGATGATGCCGGGAAACAAATCCCTGGTTCTGACAGGTCAGTTGGGCGATGTCATGAAGGAATCCGCGCAGGCGGCCCTCAGCTATCTGCGTTCAAAGGCTGAAAAACTGGGGGTCTGTGACGACTTTTACAAAGACCGTGATCTTCATATTCATGTGCCGGCCGGTGCCATTCCAAAGGATGGACCGTCGGCGGGGGTCACCATGCTCACGGCGCTGGTCTCTCTCTTGACATCGCGACCGGTGAAATCCAAACTGGCCATGACGGGTGAGATAACCCTGAGAGGCTCCGTACTTCCGGTCGGAGGGATCAAGGAAAAAGTCCTGGCCGCCAGTCGAAGCGGCATCAAACAGATCATCCTTCCCAAAGGAAACAAGAATGATTTGGATGATATTCCGGAAAAAATAAAAAAACAGCTTACCTTCGATTTGGTGAGCAGCATGGATGAGGTGCTCGAAACGGCGCTGAACTCTTCAAAATTGGAACCGTGCAAAAAGTAACCTCTGTTCCGAAGCGTTCCAAGAGCTATTTGGATTCAGCCCGGGCCGGACCCTTTGAAGCCAAAAGCCTCAGCGCTTTTCTCGGCTAGAGACGCTTCCAGGAGCTTTTGGAATTTCAAGACTGGCTCAAGAGCGCAAGCCCAGGCGAGAGGGCTTTGCGGTCTTCTGAAAGAGACCCCAACTGCCCCTGTTGTCTTGCGAATAAGTTTTTCCGAAAATTTCAATTGTTGCAAATGATTCATTATGGGTTGGCGCGAATTATGGCAGGCGCCTCAAGCCCGGATTCAACCCAAAGCGTCTTTAGAGGGTCGTCAGTCGCTGTTCCATATCTGCCCATTCGTCAAGTTGTTTTGGAACCAACGTACCCTTTCATGGATAGGTCCTAGGTTCAGAGGTTCAACGGTTCAGGGTAACAGAAGAGTTTAAAAATTCTTCAGGGGTTAAAACCGTACCGTGAAAAATATTTTTAAAATGCCTATTATCCCATGTAATCATTGTTGATATGAAGGGCAGGTGTTTTTTTGCTACCGAGATCATAAATGCATCACCCAGCGAGGTCCCTCGCTTGAGCAGATCGAAAATCTCCTTAATTCCTATACCTGGAAAGTTGGTTTCAAACATAGGGACAGGCAATACGACGACCGCGTATCTGTCTTGAAAGTAGGACCA
This sequence comes from Desulfatiglandaceae bacterium, assembly GCA_046496815.1. Lineage (GTDB taxonomy): Bacteria > Desulfobacterota > DSM-4660 > Desulfatiglandales > Desulfatiglandaceae > JAWOGN01. The sequence continues at coordinate 12,821 of JAWOGN010000258.1, read as the reverse complement.
TAATTCGGTCAGTTGATTTTCGTTAAGATTAAATGAAAGAATTCCGCAAAGTTCCAATAGGTTAACAATCGTTGTAAAGCCGTTTTTCTGCTCGGCCATGTGATCAAGAAATGCCCGGTTGAGCTCGTAATACGCATCCCTTTTGTATCGCAAGTCAATCACAAAGACATTCGTATCGACCAAAACTAAGTCCTGTTTCGGACCCAATGGGTTGCCTCCTTCCATCCCGCAAATTCGGGTTTTGCCTTTTCAAGCGTTTTTTCAATATCTTTCCAGACTTCATCAAACGGTCTCAATTCTTTCAAAGTTTCCGTGGCCTCCGCTGTTGGCTGGGCAATGACGGCTACGGGCTTCCCCCGGAAAGTCACGGTCAACCGTTCGCCCGACTTCACCCTGCGGATAACTTCTCCCGTTCTTTGTTTCAATTGCTTCGCTGTTACCGTGCCCATAAAATACCTCCAAAGTGTTTATTTCAAACCAATAGTAGCCATTTCATTGCTGGTAGTCAAGGATATTCTCGATCTTCAGTGGACAACTGGAGTCCTTCACGCCATTCTTTTTCAGGGGTTCCTATTCCAACAAGTGGCCTCAAAGCGCATAATAGGAAATTCCTATAGTAAAAAAAATATCTATCGGAATTTCCAGTTTGACAAATCGGATTCTGGATAATAATTAGACCACGTCCAATCATTCCAAAGGAAAGTAGTCTTTCTATGTATCGATTCTTCGGCTTCACCTGACGCAGCGTAGACAGCATTACCCGGGTTCGGTAAGCACGGGACCAGGCCGAAGAATACCTCTCGACACATAAATACGTTCACAATTCATCACCCACCCAATCCCCTTCAGCCTGAACCTCGTGCGTTTACTTTGCGCGGAAATAAGTACTGCGGCGTTGGCTTCAAACGGTTGAACGAAAATCCATCGCTTCAACATGAAAGGTTCGAGCGATGGTTCAAACAGAACACTTAGAAGGAGGAGGAAATGCTACAACTAAAGAACATCTTTGCAACCAAATGGGGAATTATCGGAGTGGGCGCGTTCATCGGCGTTTTTGCAGCCTTGCTCCAGAAATGGGGCAACCCGGGCAATATGGGCATTTGCGTGGCCTGTTTTGAGAGGGATATCTCGGGCGCCGTCGGACTGCACAGGGCGGCCGTGGTGCAGTATATGCGTCCCGAAATCATCGGCTTTGTGCTCGGGTCCCTCATTGCCGCCTACAGTTTCAAGGAGTTTCGCCCACGGGTGGGATCGGCACCCATTGTGAGATTCGTCCTTGGGGCCTTCGCCATGATCGGGGCACTGGTCTTTCTGGGATGCCCCTGGCGTGCGCTGTTGCGCCTGGCCGGCGGTGACGGAAACGCCATACTGGGTCTGGCCGGTCTGGCATTCGGCATATGGATCGGGACTTTGTTTCTCAAAGGGGGGTATAATCTCGGGCGCACGGAAAAGACCTATGCTTCCGTTGGGTGGATGCTGCCCCTCATCATGGCGGGTTTTCTGGTCTTCAGATTGCTTTTTCCGCCGGTTGAGGGGGAGGCAAAAAGCGGGATCCTGTTCTACAGCCTCAAGGGGCCGGGAGCCATGTATGCACCTCTGGCCGTTTCCCTCATCATCGGGCTGGCGATCGGCTTCATGGCGCAACGCAGTCGTTTCTGCACCATGGGCGCGCTGAGAGATTTAATCCTTTTTCGTCAAACCCATCTGTTTCTTGGGCTTCTCACCCTGGTGGTTTTCGCCTTTCTTACCAACCTGTTGGTCGGTCAATTTCATCCGGGGTTTGCAACACAACCCGTGGCCCACACCATGCACATCTGGAATTTCGGAGGCATGGTCCTGGCGGGCCTGGCTTTTGCCCTGGCGGGCGGATGCCCCGGGCGGCAGCTATTCCTGGCCGGTGAAGGGGACGGAGATGCCGCGGTATTCGTCCTGGGAATGATTGTCGGCGCGGGGTTTGCCCATAATTTCGGTCTGGCGAGTTCGCCCAAAGGCGTGGGTCCCTATGGGATCGCCGCCGTGGTCATCGGACTTCTCGCCTGCCTGTTCATTGGTTTCACCATGAGAAAAAAACGTGCATAAGGAGGTGTTGTCATGAGTAATATCGTAGATGCAAGAGGGTTGAGTTGTCCCCAGCCGGTACTGATGACCCTTGATGAGATTAAAAAACAGAATCAAGGAGACTTCGAGGTCCTGGTGGATACGGACACGTCCAAAGAGAACGTAAGCCGGGCAGCGGAGACCCAGGGGTGGCGGGTAAAAAACATTCAAGCGGAAGGCGAGGGATACCGGATCGTTATCGGCAAGGAGTGAGGATGAATCATGGCGTTTTTGGGCTTTTTGAGACAAAGGAAAGCGGATGATCTTTCCAGGGGAGCCAAGGCGGATCTCGGGATCCTGGTCTTCGAGAACACCAGCGAGGTGATCCGGGCGGAGAGCGTTCTCAAACACGATGGATGGGAAGTTCGGGTGATGGGACCGCCGCCTGAAGTACGCAGCGGGTGTGACCTGGTCATCGAATTTCCCCTCATTGAGGAGCTCAACATCCTGCGGGCACTCAAGGAGGCGGAGGTCCCTCCCCTTCAGGTGGTTCCGGTGAACAGTCCCTTGCTTCAGCCCGTAGATCTATTCCAGACCAAGGACTTCGGCCGCTACTTCATGGTGAGAGCGGCCAATATGAAGCTGACCGTTGACAAGGAAACACAAATCATCGTCAACATTTCCGGTGGCGGATGCCCGGACGTCCCTTACCTCGCGCATGAAATGGTGGGGAAATCCCTGGCTGAGGCCACCGGCCCGGGTGAGATCGGCCACACACTCTGCGGGTATGCCCTTCAATTGGCCTATGAGGAGATGGGAAGACAATGCTCGCTGTGGTAGGAACCGTGCCGGATGAAAACTTCCTGCTCATGAGCGGCGAGGTCCACCTTGAAAAAAACCGCATCCATGTCTGCGATCAGCAGGTCCCCGTGAACCGCGGAACCCCTGCCCTGCTTGCCGCGGTCATCAAGGCGGGGGAGGTCCTGGGTCTTCCTCCTCCTCTGGCGTATCTTGTGGGAGACATCGGCCTGGGTCATGGGAGCCGCCGCCTTTACGATCATCTCGTCCGTCATCTGAATCAGTCACCGGCCGGTGTGATCACCTTTCATTACCTTCAGCCGGATGTGGATTGGCATAATAAGGTGCTCTTCGCCGTGCAGGAAATGCATCCCCGGCCTGTCCTGGTTGCCGATGCCGGGTTCATGTATGCGGCCAAGATGAGCGGGCAGTCGCAGGCCTATGAACTTTTTACACCGGATGCGGGGGAACTGGCCTTTCTGGCCGATGAAGAAGCCCCTCACCCTTTTTACACCCGCGGTTTCATCCTGCATGATGAAAACCGCCTGCCCGATCTCATCACGCGGGCCTACGAGCACAAGAATGCGGCCCGCTATCTTCTGGTTAAGGGAAAAGAGGACCGCATCGCCTCAAGGGAAGGGATCCATGCCGTTATCGATAGCCCTATGGTGGAATCTCTGGAGGCCATGGGCGGCACTGGAGACACGCTTACAGGGATTGTTTCCGCCCTGATTGCGTCGGGCACGGAAACCTTGGCGGCAGCGACCCTGGCGGCACGAATCAACCGTGTTGCCGGACATTATGCCCGCCCGACTCCGGCCTCCCAGGTGATGGAGATGATAACGCATATCCCGAGGGCGATCGAGGAGGTTCTGGAAGAAAGGATAAAAAGAACATGAGCCAAGACACAACTGCCAGGTCTCTTTGGCCCTTCTTTCGCTGGAATATTCTGTTTGATTGGGGAATGTATCATAATGAAGTATTGATTTAAGGAATTCCGTGAGAAATCAGAAAAACCATGGCAAATTGCTCCGAAATGAAAACAGGCGACATTTATGTTTGTCATTCTTGCGGCCTTGAACTCCAGGGTAAAAAGACCTTTTCCCGTGGTTCCGAAGGAGTGGGCGCCTTGTCGGTTTCGCTTTAGCGTTGTGGCGAGGTGATTATGCCGACGGCTATGCTTTCCATGCACGCTTAACCGTAACTTCAGGGATTGAATAATGCTTTGCATTCAGCGTGTATATTCTTCCGCCCGTTTGCAGAACGGTTGCCGCCAGAATCGCATCGTTGACATCCATTCCGGTGCGAGGATTCCATTTGCGATAGAACTCCCCCGCCTTATCGATGATCTGTTGGTCTACCGGTGCGGTTTGAAATTGTGCAAGGAATAGGAGCGTGGCCGAAACCTCAGGCGGCCGCATGAAGAATACCACTTCAGCACGCTGCATGGCACCGATCCACAGTTCAAACTCCTCATTTTCCCGAAGCGTTTTGAGCAAATTGAGTGCCTCGAATTCACCGCGCAAATGCCAAATGAGCACATCTGAGTCGATATATGCCCTCATCGCTTGTATCTCTCCTGAGACTTGCTCATGGTATCCTTGATGGCTTGAACCGTTTGCCCTTCCGACTCGTCGCGCTGCCAGATTCCGAACGTATGGCTCAATACATCGAAACCCTGTTCCGCCTCGATCTTTTTAGCATAATAACGCACGGCATTCTCAAGAACAGCCTTTTTAGAAGTTCCCAGCTTTTTTGCCAACATGCCGATATGCTGGATCACTGCCTCATCCATTCGGGTTGACATGATTTTGTCCATGATCACCTCCCATTTTCATACGTAAGGAATATAACGTAAGAAAAAAGATCTGTCAAGGCGAGAAAAAAAACACAGGAAGAATTCGAAAAAGACGCATCGATCGCAGAAGTGACCGAAAAACACGCTTTCGCAGACACCTGCGAACCTATACCGTTATTGCGATCTAAGCCTGGATGTTGAAAAGGAGGATAGAAGAGTTCGTATTTTCCTGGATTAGCCCTCCCAAAGGGCTCTCTTGCTCCCTACAGGGTCTGAATGAAAACAGTCTTCTTCGGCCTCATCTAATTTTCTCCTGTACACTGAGTGCCAATTCTCCAAGCATGTCCAGCACACGCTCCGCATCCGCCTCTGTCATCGAGCCCATGCCGCAGGATGGGGTGATGAGTGTCTGCTGCCAGATCAAATCGCGATCGACTCCGTGCTCCGCGAGGTGTTCGACCCGTTCTGCCAGCTTTCTCTCCAGCGAGGCTGCGGTCTCTTCAGCAATTGCCGCATTGGTTGGGACAATTCCCCACGCCAAGATGCCGCCCTTTTCAAGGTATTGCGATACTTGCGAGGCATACAGGGCGATTCCCTCCCCGTAGGTGTAGGCGTCGAAGTTAAGAATATCCACTTCAGCGTCCATCAGCATTGTCCATTCGGAATTGCCGCAAACGTGAACCCCGACGATCGCGCCTTCTTGGTGCAAAGCTTCCACAACCGCAGAAAGCTTGGAAACAACCTGCTCCTGGGTGACATGGATGTAAACCGATGATCCAAAGGATGAAAGCGTTGGCTCATCGATAAAACAAATGACCTTTTCTCCATAGGGCTTGAACAGACGAATTTGCCAGATGGATTTCATAATGACGTTTTGAAGTACGATATCGGCATAGTTGTCGTCGTAATAGAGCGGGATGCCTTTCTCGTCGGAAACACCCAGTGCGAAAGAAATGGGGCCGGTGGTCTGCACCTTGACATAGGGTAGGCGTGACGTCAGTTTCGAGAACACTTCTCTGGCAGCCGGGATACCCGAAGATGCCTTTTCACTGATTTCGAAGTACGTGAAATCACCTGTTTCCTGCGCCCGTATTACCGCCTCATAAAACTCCGTCATGTCCCGGGTCACATTTTCCGCTTCCTTGTTCACACTGACTTTTCCGGCTTGTATATGTTCCACAAGCCCGGGAAGGCCCTCGGCGTATTGCGGCAGCAACCCCTCACGCCAGTGCCGCTTGGGAAGCTGCGGCCAGGGGGGTGCCTCCGGCGCCACCTCAAGGAACCTCTCCAAGGGGTGCCACGGCGTTGCGTGAGGGACACTTCCAATGAGTGTTGCCATGCCACGGGGTGCGTCTATAGCATCATCCTCCTGTATTGCTTCTCTGATTTTTCCGCCGTAGCGGCACGAAGTCTTTGCTCACGCAATGGAACGGCGGTGAGCCCTAAAAACATATCCTAACAAAATCAGTTACGGAAACCAATCGATCTCTTGACGACCTCGTGAGTTTCCGGAAGGTGCACGCATTCGGTTCCGAGCTCCGCCCATATATAGGTGACGGCATCGAGTCTCAGGATGTCGGCCCCGTTTCGCACGTAGAGAAGCAAGCCGTCGATGACTCGCAGCAGTGCCGCAGGATTTCTGAAGTTGAAATCGATCTGATCCTCGGAAAAGGTCGTCCACACATACTTTGGACCGAAATAGGTGTCGAATCGGGTGAGGATGTCGGAAGTGCGGGGTCGGAAGATCTTGCTTCGCTGCTCAGGGGTGAGATCATCGGGCCTATCGTAGGCAATGAAGAAATCCCGATACGAGGGGCTCCCGTTCAGGAAATGCCTGAACATCCGGCTCCTGGAAGAACAGTGGTTGAGCACGCCGTCAAACATGAGATCGTAATCCACGCCCATCTTCTGAATGTCTTCCCACGTTCCCAGTTTCGGATCAACGCGGGTGTAGTCGACGATGGAAAACCCTCGCTCTGAGGAATAAGGGAAAAAGGGAAGGAGATGGAGCGTGTTGATAGCGCCCCGAATCATTGTGGCGACGAACTTGTGCAGGCTCGCGAGTGGAGAGTCCCCTTCTCCTTCCACCATGTCGCTGTAGATGACCAGAACCATGTCCTTTTCAGTGAACCGATCTTTGGGATCAAAATCCTTTTCCGCCTCGATAAGTTCCTGAGATTTGTGCGCATGATGAACCCTGAGGATTCGCTCCAGCTCGGGCAGTGCCTCTGCGGCCTTATCCTCCCCACAGAGGAATCTCAACCTGGCCAACATTTGCTCCCTGGCGTCTGCAGGGATCTCAAGTAAGAGCTTTGTGTAGTCCGGGTCCGCATGGTAGGGTATACGTGACCCTTTCGGACTTCTGCCTTCGACCGTGGGTACAGAAGAATTGCCCGATCTTGATGTATTCTCAGTTACAGCCTTTCCCAGGGGTCCTTCTTTCTTGAAAAAAATGGCGGCCCCCTTCACCATGCTCGGGCGGGAAATCAAATCCGTTTTTTTCTTTCACTTCTTTTTCGTCATGCCGGACTTGATCCGGCATGACGAAAAAAGCCTGGGTTCCGGCTTTCGCCGGAATGATGGAGTCGGGGACTATTATGTCTCTTTTCCTCCCGGTAATTTTCAGCTCCTTCCATAGGTTTCCGTCATCTCCAGGAGCCTCTCTGACAACGGGGGCGTAATTTGTCCCGGTAGTAACCTCCATTCCCAGTTGCCGTGAGCAACGGAGGGCCTATTCATCCGCGCCTCTCCGCCGAGACCGAGCACATCCTGCATAGGAAGAATAACCCAATTTGCCACCGACATCATCGCCAACCGGATCAATGCCCAGTGGATCTCTTCCGCAGGCACCTCCCTTCCAAGGTAACGGAACAGTCTTTTCTTGTCCGCGGGCGATATGTCCCCCTCGAACCAACCACGAACCGTGTTATTGTCATGCGTGCCCGTGTAGACCAGGAAATTCTTATCGTAGGCGTGAGGGAGGTAAGGATGCATGGGGTTATCCTCTCCAAATGCAAAAAGAAGAATCTTCATCCCGGGAAGCTCGAACCGATCCATCACCTCCCTGACATCCGGTGTTATGAGACCGAGATCTTCCGCAACAATCGGAAGGTGAGGAAAATTTTTTTTCATGGTATTCAGAAAATCATTCGCCGGAACCCTCACCCACCGGCCGTTCATCGCCGTATTCTCGGCTGCCGGGACTTCCCAGCAGGCGACAAGACCCCGGAAATGGTCAATCCTCAACACATTAAAAAGCTTAAGGTTGTGAGCAATCCGTTCACTCCACCACCGGTAGCCGCCTTTTTTGAGAGCATTCCATCGATACACAGGGTTTCCCCACAACTGTCCTGTCTCACTAAAATAGTCGGGCGGAACACCCGAGACGAAGTTCGGTCTTTTTGCCGTGTCCAGCTTGAATAGCCCGGGATTTGCCCAAACGTCCGCACTGTCCAAGCTCACGTAGATAGCGAGGTCTCCAAACAGGTGCACTCCCTTGTTTTGACAATAGTCTTTAAGCGATTGCCATTGCTTGAAGAAAAGGTATTGACGGAATTTCTCTCTATTCAGTTGGTCACCACATTCTTTTTTGACAGCACTCAGGGATGCCGGGTTTCTGTCCCTGAATTCCTTGGGCCATCGGTTCCACACTTTTCCTTCAAAGCGATCTTTCAGGACGACAAAGAGAGAGAAATCCTCCAGCCACGAAGAATTCTCCGAGCAAAACGCTTCAAAGACCTCCCGGCCCCTCCCATGCCGGCTAAAGCGTTGATAGGCCCATGACAACAGTTTTTCCTTGCACTGCATCGCTTTTGAAAAATCGCAACGGGCTTCCGGAAATGAAGGAAAACCTTCGAGATCCTTACTGGAAAGAAGGTCTTCTTCAAGCAATAGATCAGGGCTGATAAGAAGCGTGTTTCCTGCAAAGGCGGAAACGCTGCTATAGGGCGAATTTCCGTAAACCGGATGGATCGGATTCAGAGGGAGGACCTGCCAGTAGCGCTGCTTTGCACGGGCAAGGAAATCGGCGAATCCGTAGGCCTCCGGTCCCAGGTCTCCAACACCGTAAGGTGATGGAAGCGAGGTGATGTGCAGAAGGATGCCGGAGCCTCTTTTATTCATCCCTGAATCCTTTGAAGGCGTTGATCAAACCATTCGTCGAAACGTCATGGGAGATCACCGGCTTATCGTCCTTCAATTGAGGCAGAATCTTCTTTGCGAGTTGCTTCCCGAGCTCCACGCCCCACTGGTCGAAGCTGAAGATGTTCCAGATCACCCCTTGCGTAAAGATCTTGTGTTCATACATGGCAATGAGACTCCCCAGGGTCCCGGGGGTGATTTTCTTGACAAGAATAGAGTTGGTCGGTCGATTCCCCTTGAATACTCTGAATGGCAGACCCTTCTTGATGTCTTCATCGCTCATTCCCGATCGTCTGAGTTCCTCAAGCACCTCCTCCCGTTTTTTGCCCCGCATCAACGCTTCCGTCTGGGCGAAAAAATTGGAAAGCAGGATCTCATGGTGATCGTCTATTGGGTTGTGACTGATAGCGGGCGCGATGAAATCGCAGGGGATCAGTTTCGTTCCCTGATGAATCAACTGGTAGAAGGCATGCTGCCCATTCGTCCCGGGTTCCCCCCAGATGATCGGACCTGTTTGATAGTTCACTTCACGCCCGCTCCGGTCAAGGTACTTTCCATTGCTCTCCATATTCCCCTGCTGAAAGTAGGCCGGGAAACGGTGCAGGTACTGGTCATAAGGTAAAATGGCTTCCGTCTGGGCACCAAAGAAGTTGTTGTACCAGATCCCGATCAAAGCGAGGATGACGGGGATGTTCTCCTCGAAGGGCGTATCCCTGAAATGCATGTCCATGGCATGGGCTCCCTCGAGCATTTCCACAAAATGTTGGAATCCTACCGTGCAGGAGATGGGAAGTCCGATCGCAGACCAGAGGGAATACCTCCCGCCGACCCAATCCCAGAACTTGAACATGTTCTCCGGATCGATCCCGAACGCTTTGACCGCCGCTTCATTCGTGGAGATGGCGACGAAATGATGTTTCACCCGGGATTCGCTCCCGGCCGAATCGAGGAACCACTTTCTTGCCGTCATGGCGTTGGTCATGGTCTCCTGGGTCGTGAAGGTCTTGGAGGCAACGACAAAAAGGGTCGTTTCCGCTGAGAGCATCTTCAGGGTTTCTGTAATATGGGTTCCGTCAATATTCGAGACGAAATGGACTCTGATCTGAGGCTTCCAGTAGGGTTTCAGGGCCTCGGTCACCATAAACGGTCCCAGGTCGGACCCTCCGATTCCGATATTGACGATATCGGTAATGGTTTTCCCCGTATACCCTTTCCAGCTTCCTGAAATGATCGCATCCGAAAACCGTTTCATCTGTCCGAGGACCGCATTCACTTCGGGCATGACATCGTTGTCTCTGAGTCGGATGGGCGCATTCGATCGATTCCTCAGGGCCACGTGGAGGACGGCCCGCCCTTCGGTCTCGTTAATCTCATCACCCCGAAACAACTTCTCGATGGCCTCCTCGAACCGGCACTCCCGGGCGAGTCCGAAAAGCAGGTCCAATGTCTCCTTCGTAACCCTATTTTTGGAGTAATCCAAAAGGATATCCTCAAACCTGATCGAAAAACTGGAGAACCTTTCAGGGTCCTGCTGAAAGAAGTCCGCCATGTGACGGTTTTTCATCACCCTGTAATGCGCTTCCAACTTCTTCCATGACTCCGTTTTCGTCGGATTTATTTTTGGGAGCATGTGACTCCTCCTTGCACACACCTGAGCTTCCTATACGCTCCATTTTGCGCTTTGTATTTCGCAAAGTTCTATTTCTTTGCCTTCGCCTGGCTCGCCACCGCCTCCATGGCCTTCTTCACCTTCTCAGGGTCGCCGAGATAGTAATTCTTAATCGGTTTTAGATCATCTTCCAGCTCATAGACCAGAGGCATTCCTGTGGGAATGTTGACTTCAGGAATCACATCGTCAGGGATGTTATCGAGATACTTCACAAGGGCCCGCAGGCTGTTGCCGTGAGCTGCAATGAGCACCCGTTTTCCCGAGCGGACGGTGGGAGCAATCAGTTCATGCCAGCACGGAAGAAAGCGTGCCACCGTGTCCTTCAGGCATTCCGTAAGCGGAACCTGCTCCTTCTTCAGTTCCTGATAACGCGGATCCATCGCCGGATTTCGGGGGTCGGTCTCCTCCAGGGCCGGAGGGCGGGTATCGTAACTCCGGCGCCAAATCTTGACCTGTTTCTCCCCGAACTTATCAGCCATTTCCGCCTTGTTGAGACCCTGCAAGGCGCCGTAATGCCGCTCGTTGAGCCGCCAGTCGCGGGTGACCGGTATCCACATGAGATCCATCTCGTCCAGGACGATCCAAAGGGTTCGTATCGCCCGCTTCAACACAGACGTAAAGGCGATGTCGAAGATATATCCATCCTCCTTCAGAACCCGGCCTCCTTCCGCGGCTTCTTCAACCCCTTTCTCTGAAAGATCCACATCCGTCCAACCTGTAAAAAGGTTTTCCTTATTCCAGACGCTTTCACCATGTCTTACGAGAACCAATTTGTGCATAAGATTCGCTCCCTCGATGGCTATTGTTTGAACGCTTTCTTGCCGGCAAGTTCATGAATAGTCATTTTTCCACCTCATGAAAAATCCCAAGACACTCTTTTCTGTCATTCCCGGCGATCCTGCCGACAGAGTGGGTGGCGGAACTGCCGAAGAAAGCAAGGATCTTTTCTGTAATCAGGTTGTGGCAGTCGTTGACATTCACCCCGTATTCCGATTGAAGCGGGTTGCCTCAGCGCAATGGGGAGTCGTAGGCGAGGTGAATTTGCAACTCTCGCCGGCCTTTTTGGGACAAAGTCCTCCGGGGGCTCCGGCAAAGCAAGTTTACCCAGCGAATACTTTATTGCGATCTCCCAGGAACTCACCGCCGACAAATAGATCTCATTTTTGCGATCCACGATTTGCCGCCGCGCGCTTTCTTTCAACCTGTCGGGTTCCGCAAACCACCAAAGCCAAGAACTGGTATCAAGAAGGAATTTTCATGATTCAAACGCATCCATGATCTCGCTGGGCATGTGCCTTCGCTCCGATGATAACGAACTCAACGCTATGAGCGTTTAACAATTTCAAAAGGTTTTCGGTATCCAAGCTCAACCAACTGCTTCAGCATTTCTTTGGACTTCTTCCTCATCATAGTCAAACGCTCTTCAAAGCTCAAAGAGCGCAGATACTCCAACTCGAATTCAAGTTCCTTCAATTCGTTGTCTTCGGATAGCTTGAGAATTGACGGCGGTCCGGCCATGCTGAGATACTACATTATTTCACGCCACAAAACAAGCGGCTGTCGGGGTTGAAGAGGGTCATTCCCAGAGCGATTTCCTCGGTGCAATGTTTTCGTTCATTGCTTTACCTCGCTTCATAGTATGCGGATGTTTCTTCTCCTGCGGCGGCGCGATCCGCAATGATCAGGGCCGAATCCCGCCGGATGCTTCCGGCTGGAATTGAGACGTCGCCTTCCAGCAGTCGCTTGAGCATCAGAACTTTTTCGGTTCCTGTCACGACCCACAAAATATTCTGCGAACGGTTGAGCAGCGGATAGGTCAGGGTCATCCGCGTCCTTCCCTGGTACACCTCCGTGATGGCGACATCGCGGTCGACGACTTTCAGCACCGGATCACCGGGCACCAGGGAGGCCGTGTGGCCGTCAGGCCCAAGGCCCAGGTGCGCCAGATCGAGGACGGGTGGCGTTCCCGCGATATCCCGAAGCGTTTGGCTATAGGCTGTGGCCGCGGTCTCCAGGTCGGATGCTTCCACCGGCATAGGGTAGATCTGCGCTTCGCGCAGCGGGGCGTGTTCGAGAAGGGGTTCCCGCAGGTGCGTCAGATTCCGGTCCCTGTGCCCCGAGGGAGCCACCCGCTCATCGACCTGCACGACATGGACCGCTTCCCAGAGGACCGCTTCATCGGCCAGGGCGCGGAGCATGATCCACGGGGTTTTCCCTCCACTCACCGCCATCAGGAAGCGGCCGCGCGCCGCGACTGCTGCCCGGCCTTTTTCCGCAATGACCGCCGCCGCTTTTTTCGCAACCGCCTCGGCATCTGAAAGCACTTCCATGCGCATGAACACTCTCCTCCAGCAAGCTGCTGAAAAATGCATTTCATCG
>JAWOGN010000249.1:0-4539 GCA_046496815.1 Desulfatiglandaceae bacterium | reverse complement strand
GTTTCACTGCTCTGAATCGACGCTGGAGAGGTACTGCCTCAAGAATTGGTGGTCCTTCTTTGAAATCTGAGTGAATTTGACTCCCATCCCTGCCGGTTTATCGGCCAGACTCTCATCCGGAGATCGAGCCCATACGACCTCGCATTTGATTTGTAAGGCATCCGATACGCCGGGAAGCTGCAACTTCAAGGAGAGCTGATCTCCGGGACTCAAAGGAGTCTCAGTCTTGATATACAGGCCCCCTGAACTCACGTTTCCCGTATACGCCCGAAAAAAGGCCTCGCGATCTTTGTAGACCAGAGACAAAGACTTCTCAAACCTTGGTTCCGCTCTTCTCGTGAACGCGCAAGTCCTGTCCAGCATCTCCTTGAACCTTTGCGTTATGACCTCGATGATGCTCCTGAACTGACCTGAGAGTTGGTTATATTCCTTTTCAAGGAATTCCCGATCGATGATGCCGAGTGTTGTGTTTCCAATCGCTCGAGCCGTGGCGGTGCGTTTGGTAACCCCTATGAATCCAAGCTCTCCAAAAACCTCACCGGCTTGCAGTACCGAGATAATATACTTCTGACCCTGAACATTTTTGGAGATTTCCACTGCCCCGGATAGAATCACATAAATCCAGTCACCCGAGCTATCCTCCTTGAAGATGATTTGCCCGTCCTGATAATTCTCTTCCTCTGCGATGTTATACTGGATCTTGCCTTTCACTCCGACCACCTTTGCTGTCAAAAGATTAGACGTTAACATTCAACGCCGCATCAATACCATAGCGTTTTGAAACCGGAAGAGGCTTTATTAAACTAATTAAAATTAAGTATACCTTAGAATATACTGAAATTCAACAAAAAAAGTAGCAGGACTCGGGATGGGGAATCTCCCATAAAACCGCACCTAACCGCCTTTTCCTTTTCTCCTTGACCCTTTTGTGTTGTTCACTTATACTTTTTTCCTACTTTTTTCAGCACTTGTAAAAGGCTCAGCATTCAGCAAACAGTCTGCGCCGGGGCTGTCCTCTCAGTAAATATAGAATTGCTGTATGAATTTAGCGCTTTGAAATGGTGGGTTGGGGGCCGTTGGGATCTCTTTGAGAAGGCTGCAACACAAACTCTACACTGCATGTCGAACGCCCCCATACCCGAAATAAGAGGCACGGTGCAGGCAGAGAAGACTTCAGGTGCGCAAAAGATTTTCTTCTGGGGCTGTCCTGGACTGAATTTTAAGGGTTCGCTGCCGTTCCATGGAATGGGGGAAGCATTTGCAGCCTTCTCAAAGAGATCCCAACGGCCTCCTTTTCCGATATTGGGGATTTTCAAAACGCTAAAGTGATACGAATTGCTGATATTCGGGCTGCGTTTTTGGATCGGTCCGACCGATGTAGGATGGGGAGGTTGTTTATGGGAAAAGTCGCAATTATAGGCGTTGGACAAAGCGCGTTTGTTCGCGGATACCCCGGTTCGATCCGAGAGCTGGCTTTTGAGGGCTTTAAAGAAGCCATGCAAGATGCCAAAATTAATACAAAAGATATCGATGCTTCCATCATTTGTTCCGCCCCGGAATACGACAAACAACGTTCGCCCGCAGGCGTCTTTGCTGAGTATCTTGGACTTACTCCACAGCCCACCTTCTATGTGGAAACATTGTGTTCGTCCAGCAGCACGGGATTGAAGCTGGCTTACGCCTTGGTGGATTCCGGACTTCACGATGTGGTGGTCGTGCTTGGGTTTCAAAAAATGTCCGAAATCTCATCAGCGGAGTCGCAGGAAAGGATGGGTCGGGGCGCCGACATTCAGTGGGAGAGTCCTTTCGGCACCATGATGCCGGCCTATTATGCCATGTACGCCCGGGCGCATATGGCGAAATACGGAACCACCTCCGATGATCTGGCGCTCATACGGGTGAAAGCGGCCACCTACGGCCGGATCAACGAAAAAGCGGTATACCGAAAACCCGTCACTTTCGAGATGTTCTCGGACCCCGAGAGCCCCATGTCCAACCCCGTGTCGAGCCCCCTCCGGGTGGGCGATTGTTGTGCAAACGCAGATGGAAGTTCCTGTGTCATTATCGCCGGTGAGGAGAAGGCGAAAGCCTTTTGTGAAAAACCGGTTTGGATACGCGGCCTGGGTGCTGCTTCCACAGCCGTCAACATGTCGGGCAGGGATCTATTCACCGGATTGACCGTGGCCGAGCACGCGAGCCGGCAGGCTTACAAAATGGCAGGGGTCACGCCCAAAGATATCGATGTCGCCGAAGTGCATGACTGCTTCACCATCGCAGAAATGATGGCGTATGAAAACTTGGGGTTTGCAAAGCCGGGAGAAGGAAAAGAGCTTATCAAGAGCAAAGAGACTTACAAGGAAGGCAGCATTCCCGTCAACATTGATGGAGGTCTGCTTTCCAAAGGGCATCCCATCGGCGCAACAGGGGGTTCACAGATTAGAACCATTGTACTCCAACTCAGGGGTGAAGCCGGCCAAATGCAGGTGAAAGATCCGGAGATCGGCCTGGTCCACAACATCGGCGGGGTGGGCCTGTATGGGAACGTCACAATTCTCGGGAGGTAAGGGGATGGGACAGAAAAGAGAGATAGATGATCGATTCAAAAAATTCGGAACCGTGAGCTTTACTTCCTTCTCAAAGGTCAATGACTTTGTGGACTACCTTGAAGATGGAAAGATAATGACCACCCGGTGCAAGGATTGCGGCCTTGTTTTCTTTCCCCCCAGGGCCGATTGTTACCAATGCCTTTCGAGCAACATGGAATGGGTTGAAATTTCCGGCAGCGGGAGACTTATCAGTTACAGCAAACTGGAATATGCACCGGTGGGATTCGGCGATGATCTTCCCTATTCAATTGCCGTGCTGGACTACGGAGATTTCAAAGTTTTCGGAAGAATCGCAGATAACATTCCGGAAAGTGACATTTCAGTGGGGATGGAATTTAAGACCGTTGTGAATCACCTACCGAACGGCCAACTCAACTACGTCTTTCAAAAAACCTGAACCAGAAGCTGTTGCCTTCGCATAAATGCGAATACTTCTAAATCAGAGGATGACAAACGCCGTTGACCCGTTGGACGACTGAGCATCCGGGATGGTTGGAAATCCGCATCGAAGCGGATCCCGCTGTCCATGATGCCCTAAGCGCTTTCCTGTTTGACCTGGGATGCACCGCTGTTGTTACGGAAACGTTTCAGGACCATGGTGTAAGCGCGTATCTGCCCGGCCACAACAGCCCGGATGATATCCGGAGCCGAATCGAGATATTTCTCCGAAACCTGAAGGATATATTTCCGGATCTCCAGTGTCCTCAATTGAGCCTTACCCGGATAGACAATCAGGATTGGAACGCGAACTGGCGGCGATTCTTTCACACGGACCGGATCACGCCAAATCTCACGATCGTGCCGGCTTGGGAGTCTGTGCCCGAGTCCGTGGTTCATCACGTGATTCAGATAGACCCCGGCCCCGCCTTCGGCACGGGGAAGCATCCCACGACCCGCATGTGTCTCAAAGCCCTGGAAAATTTGGATGTGCCGGAGCATTGGTCGATGCTCGACGTGGGGACCGGAAGCGGTATCCTTGCGATCTACGCAGCCGTGCTGAGGGCACAGCCAATCATGGCGGTTGATACGGATCCGGAGGCGCTCCGCTGGGCGGCCCGCAACATCGATCTGAACGGCATGGCGGAGAAAATCGGGCTTTCCGATGTCCCCGTTGAGCGTCTCGACACCCGCTATACCGTCCTGACTGCAAATTTGATCCTGGGGGAAATACTCGAACTGTTTCCTCACTTTCCTCGCCTTTTGGATGCCGGGGGGTGGCTCATCCTGTCCGGTATTCTGAGGGACCAGGTGGATGCGGTAAAAACAGGGCTGCATGCATACCGATTCCACGATCCGAAGTCCCTATATCAAGAGGAATGGGCGTGTGTCGTCTCAAGGAAAGACCGTGGAGCATAGAGGACTCAGGCGTTTCTTTGTCGAGGAGATTAAGGCGATCGACGGTGGCTGTGACATCAAAGGCGCCGAAGCGAAGCATGTGGTGAGGGTTCTCAGAATGCGCCCGGGGGATCGTCTCGTCATCATGGACGGCCAGGGAGACCGATTCTTGGCCACCATCCAATCCGCTTCCCCCCGTGCGGTGCATGTTTCACTCGAGACTCGTCTTCCCGCGTTACCGCCCTCTCCCATTAAAATCACGATCTGCCCGGCTCTCCTCAAATCTCGCGGCATGGACTATGTGATTCAAAAGGCTTCGGAGTTGGGCGCGGATCGAATCCGCCCCTTCTCATCCGAACGGACGGTCCTCAGGCCGGGCAAAGGCACGGGTGAGGATAAGATAAGACGCTGGCGTGAGATCGCTCGAAGTTCAGCGAAACAATCGGGCAGAAGCATTCCGGTCGAAATGGAAAAATGCGTCCCCTTCCCTGCATTGGTAGCCGCCGAGAAAGGAAAAGACGGTCTCAAAGCGATTCTTTGGGAAGCTGAAGGAGTGCGAGATCTCAAGACCTTGCTCAAAACGTCATCCGACGCTGAA
>JAWOGN010000223.1:0-2922 GCA_046496815.1 Desulfatiglandaceae bacterium | reverse complement strand
ATCACCGTCGAAGACACCCTGGAAAAACTCAAAACGCTTCCCTTTGAAAACCTTGATTTCGCGTGTATTGACCATCACCGGAGCCTCAGAAGAGGGCTTTCTGAGGTCATATTTGGAGAAGGTAAAGAGGCATTCGACATTCTGGCGATTATGGAACGAATGCTCGAGCAAAAAGAAAACATTCTTGTGACTCGCCTCAGCGGAGATAAATCCAAGGTCGTCTTAGGTCGGTTTCCTCATGCTACGTACCATGACAAGGCAAGGGTACTCACCCTTTTGGAGCATCCCATAAAAATTACGGGACGGGGCAAAATACTGGTCATGAGTGCCGGCACTTCCGACATCCCGGTGGCAGAGGAGGCTGCCATTACGGCCCGATTTATGGGCAATGAGGTCATGACGATTTATGATGTTGGAATTTCGGGCCTTCATAGAATCCTAAATCACATGGAAACGGTCATGGAGGCTTCCGTGATCATCGTCGCTGCCGGCATGGAAGGGGCGCTTCCAAGCGTCGTGGGGGGGCTGGTTGACAAACCGGTAATTGCCGTTCCCACCAGTGTCGGGTATGGCACCAGTTTCCAGGGCGTCGCCGCACTCTTGGGAATGTTGAATTCCTGCGCCTCCGGCGTGACCGTCGTGAACATTGATAACGGTTTTGGGGCAGGATATGCCGCCGGCGTCATCAACAAAGAATAACCGAAAATCGCAAACACCTTCCGATTCTCTAAAGCTTTCGGGAGGGTGAATCATTCCCGGCGCCGGTTCTTCCGACGAATTTCCAAAACGCGTCTTTTTAACTTGGGAAGCTCCTTTCTCTGGGAGGACTCCCAGCAAGGCAAAAGCGTGTTGTTGTGAAATAGCGGTTCTGATGCGAGATCGTATTCCGAGCAGTTTATTGCATCGTTCCAAAGCGCCGTGTAAGGGATGGGAGAGTATTCGGAGAGAAACGGAATTGCCCCCGCATTGGCGACAAATTCAATGGTTTCCATCACGGAGTGGACGGATTGCTCCGGCAAACCGATCAGGATGTAAGCGCCGATTTGTTTGTGGCTAAAACCAGCCGTAAGCAAATGATTTACGGCCTGCTCAAAGTCACCTTCTTGAAATTTGTCGTCAAGATGGCGGTGAAGCGAAAAATCGGAGGTTTCCAGCCCCAGCCGGATGGTTCGAAACCCGGTTTGGTACATCCGTTTGGCTATATCTGCCGTAATTCCTTTGACATGCAAGGCATTGGGCGTATGAAATCTCAGGTCCAGCCGAAGCCGCGCGAGACCTTCAAGCAGAACCATCAGATGGGCTTCGGATGCCGCCAGAAGTGCGTCATCATAAAAGGCAAAGTCCCGAACGCCAAATCTACCGTGCCAAAAGCATATTTCATCCAATACTTCGCCCGGATCCCTTCGGAACGGTTCCGGATTCAGGAAATGGCTGGCACAATACCGACACCGGAACGGACAGCCGATGCCGGTAAGAAGACATACGTATTCGAGCTTTGTCAGGAGATCGAAGGCCGGATAGGGCAGCGGGGGTGTGTCCGGGGAAAATCCGGGGGTTGGAATGTCGTAATCATCCAGAATCTTGAGTACGGCCTTCAAATCTCTATCCGTGACAACACCATCCGCCCGCGTTTGTCGAACCGCATGGTCATAACAAAGTCCGGCATAGATTCCACCGAGAATCACAGGAACGCGGGGGTGAACCTTCTTGGTGATACGGACGACCGCCTCGATACCCGGGTACCAATACGTCATGAGGGATGTAACGAGTATCGCCGCCGGACTGCGGACCCGGCTCAGCGCATCCTCGAATATCTTCTCCGAAATTCCGTAACGACTGTAGGGTCTTGGAATGTGTTTGAGTGGTGAAGGTCGCGGCACCTCTTGCCGCCAGAATTTCCCCGTCCCGTACGCACGCCGGACAGGGGTTTTCAGGGATGGATCGAGCTTCATCTCGGGGTGGTGTACGTCCAGACAGTCAATCAGATGAATTTCAAAACCACATTTCCTGAGATATCCCGACAAATAGAGGAGTCCCAGCGGTTTGGACCAGAGGTCGTAGGCTGCAAAATCGTAAATCCAGGGGTTAACCAGGATCAGTGAGGTTTTCATTTTTCGCGACTTGGAATTTTAAATTTTTCGGCAGTGTCCATCCGAAAATGAGAGAACGCTTTCGTGAGATCAATGCGGGGGAAAGGTCCAAACACGAAAATACCTTGGCGTATTTCGAGATTCGCACTCAAATCCAACGCGGAAATCGCGGAAAACAGCCGTTCCTGGATGGACGCTCGGGAGTTCTGTTATCATGCGAGCGGTAGTTCAGAGGGTAAAAGAGTCAAAGGTGGAAGTCAAGGGTGCGATTGTGGGCGCGATTGGGCCTGGATTACTCATTTTTCTCGGGGTGGGGAAAGATGATACCGAGAAGGATTGCGAATACCTGGTCAACAAGATCACGCATTTGAGGATTTTTCCCGATGCAGACGGGCGGATGAATGTCTCGCTTCTGGAAACAGGGGGATCCGCACTGGTCGTATCTCAATTCACCCTGTGGGGCGACACGCGAAAAGGACGGAGACCCTCGTTCGCCGGGGCCGCCCCACCGGATGAGGCAAAAAGACTTTATAAGTGCTTTATCGACCGGTTAAAGAAACAAGCCATTCAGGTAGCCAGTGGAAAATTCCAAGAGATGATGAAGGTTTCTCTGGTGAACGACGGTCCTGTCACCCTGATCCTGGACAGTGACAAGGATCGTTGAGTTATCAGTCTACCTTCAGCGCTTTTTCCAGAACTGTGATTCTTTCCTCCACCTCTTTGCGCTCTTTGGGATCGACGATACCTTTTTTCAGGCGCAACCGAAGGGCAAGGAGCTCCAAGGACTCGCGATGGTCCCGACAATCGACGGTCATGGTCATTCATCCTTGAA
>JAWOGN010000181.1:0-3597 GCA_046496815.1 Desulfatiglandaceae bacterium | reverse complement strand
GTGATTGGTTTAAAGCAACACGAGCTTGACTTAAATACCTCTGTTTCCATCGGTTGGAAAAAAGACCTGCATAACGAATCATAGGAAAGAGGAAAGCCGGGTGGATGGAATAATGGAATAGTGGAATGATGTGGTTAACGATTCGCATTCTTGCCCAATACTCCAACGCTCCATTATTCCAATATTCCATCGAGTTGGGGGCTGTTTCGATCCAGCGTTTGTATTGGACTACAAATTGTATCCAATGAGCAGCAAGTATGGCCGCAATATGGTAACGGATATGAGGTGCGGGACGGAGAGCATAATCCTTATTCGGATTGAAAGTTATCTTCCCAAACTTGATCTTTTTGCTTTTTTTGAAGTGATTCAATCAACTTAAGCAATTCATTTTCAACTTTATAGTGGAGTTTATCTAATTGCTCATATTTATCATCTGAAATTTGACCGGCTTTTTTGAAGCTTATATAACAAGAGTGAAATTCGCCACACGAACCAAGTGCAATATTTAAATGATTCAGATACTCTTTCAGGCTGCGCCGACAATAGCCTTCTGAGATATTTCTCGAAATGCTGTGGGAAGCGTCGATACAATTCGCAGCTACCTTTTTGAGTTCAAATGGGAAATTGGCAAATACTTTATAGGCCAGGATGTAAAGGGAGACCGCATCTTGCCAAACTCTAAGCTTTTTAAACCCTCTATTAATGTTTTTTCGATCCATCATTTATCTATCTCATGAATCATGATGTTTTTCAATGAGAATGAGGTGAAATAGAAACCCAATATTCCAATATTCCATTATTCCAATTGTGAGCGAAGCGAACGAAGTTCTATTTTTCTTTTAATCGACCCATTCTTTCAACCACCATGTCGTGACGTTTGGTTTCGTTTTCAACATAAAGCGGTAAACACAGCATTGAACCTCACAACTTCCTACATCATAATCTTGTCCTTATTGATCCTGTTACTTTGCTTTGAGGTTGTCAGGTCAATCAGGAGAGCGATTGCGAGAAAAGACAGGCAACGAGAAAGGAAATGGATGCCCCTGTATGAGAAGTTGGAAAAATCTTACGAATGGGAGAGGGTCTCAAAAAATTTCGAAAACACCCAATTTGCTACTGTAAAAGGCAGCAGGGCGAGAGTGCGCTGGGATGCTTCCGTCTCTCCCAACGTGGTGGGGTATAAACTTTATTGGGCGGTCGGCGGCGGTGTCGATTACGATTCCGAATCCGCCGAGGTCGGCAATGTGACGGAAGTCATTTTGCCCGATCAGGTCAATTTATTTCCTTCTTTTCCAGGTCACATCGAAATCGGTGTGACTGCGGTGAATGATGTGGGGAAGGAATCGGATATGACCCGGTTCACGGCGCGCTTCGGCTCGAAATTGCAGAAGGCCACCCAAAATTCCGAGGCAAAAGATGAAATCGCCCCATAATCGGATGTGTTGTCCCTCTCTCGAAATGCACTTGCGGATGAGACGCGATGGGTGAACGCTCTGTCCCACGCATCTCCGCGGCGGTGAGGCCTCGTAGACCATGTGAGGCTTCAGAAATCCTTTATTTTGATCAGTGACGGCTCGTAATCCGTCACTTTTTGGTATCCCAGCAAATTGAGTAGGGTCGCAGCGACGTTTGCAAGCCCCGGCGCTTTCAGGTGAGCCATTTCATATTCCCCCTGATAACCGGGATCGTATATGGCGAATGGAACCGGATTCAAAGTGTGGGCGGTTTTGACTTCCCGGTTTCCCTTTTTATCGATGGTAAACATCTCATCCGAATTTCCGTGGTCCGCCGTCACAACCGCGATGCCTTCAAGCGCATCTATCTCTTGAAGTAACTCGCCGACACATTGATCCACCGTTTCCACGGCGATAATCGCCGCTTGCATGACGCCCGTGTGGCCGACCATGTCACCGTTTGCGAAATTCACGCGACCAAATTTGAATTTGCCCCCTTTCAGCATTTCGATGGTTTCGTCCTTTATTTCCAACGCTTTCATCTTGGGTGCCTTGTCGAATTCAATCCGATCGGAGGGAATTTCGATATAGGTTTCCAGCGATTCATCAATGTAGCCGGAGCGATTGCCATTCCAAAAGTAAGATACATGCCCGAACTTTTGCGTTTCTGAAATGGCAAAGCTTCTTATTTTTTCCCCGCAAAGATACTCACTGAGGGTGCGATCGATTTCCGGGGGCCGGACAAGAAATTCAGGCGGCATGTGTGTGTCCCCGTCGTACTCCATCATGCCTGCATAGCGGATGTCAGGCAAAGGTCCTCGATCAAATTCCTTAAAATCTCTCTCGGTAAAGGCGCGGGAGATCTCTATGGCACGATCTCCTCTAAAATTGAAACATATCACCGCATCTCCATCCTGAATCGGTCCAGTCGGACGCCCATCCGAGTCGACGACGACAAAGGCATCCATGTACTGGTCGGTCATTCCGGGGTCCTCATCGTAAAATGTGCGGACAGCGGCCTCTGCCGACGCAAAGGGCCTGCCCTTGCCCCGCACATGTGCCTCCCACCCCCGCTTCACGATATTCCAGTCCGCGTTGTAACGGTCCATGGTCACTTTCATGCGGCCGCCACCCGAGGCGATACGATAGTCCAATCCGTGTTTTTCTGATAACTGCTTCAGCTTTTCCGCGGTAGGCAGCACATAGTCCAGGGCGGATTTCTCTCCCACATCCCTTCCGTCCAGCAAGGCGTGGACCCTGAGTTTCCTGATTCCCAGTTGTGCGCATTTGTCGACTAACTTGTAGAGGTGCGTGATGTGGGAGTGGACATTTCCGTCGGAAAGAAGACCCATGAAGTGTAGCGTTCCCCCTTCCATCGCTCGCCCAACCAGACCCTTCCACACGGCTGATTCAAAGATATCACCCGATTCAATTGCCCGATTGACCAAGCGTGCGCCTTGTTCGAAAACCCGTCCGGCCCCGAGAGCGTTGTGCCCGACCTCGCTGTTCCCCATATCGTTGTCACTGGGCAGACCCACAGCGGTTCCGTGTGCCTTAAGCTCGCAGTAAAGTGGAGAAGAGAACAGACGATCGAGGCTCGGAGTTCCGGCAAGATAAACCGCATTGCCCTCATACTCGCGTCCGACCCCGATGCCGTCCATGATGATGATGAGCAGCGGGCCTTTTCGGCCCGAAAATAATCTCAATTTTTCTAACTTGACCGACATATGGATTTCTTGCGCCTCCGACCCAATTTCAAATGGGAAACGCCATTCCAACCGGCGATATAAACGCTGCCGCTGAAAGGGACATTGCTTCGAGATCTACCGGCCGCAAATCTTATTTTGCCGGAACCGGATATGACCTCTCTTGCAAGGCATGACAGGTTAGCATTTAAGACGGGGACATGGAAGATAAAAACGTTGAAATTCGAACAGTCTATCATTTATAAATACCGCAAGATTGTTGAGAAAAGGCGAAAAAGGAGTACGACTATGCCACAAAAGATTGTCATCATTGGTGTCGTCGCTCTCGGTCCAAAGGCTGCCTGTCGGTTCAAAAGGCTGGAGCCGGACTCTGAGGTGATCATGATCGATCAAACAAATCGCATTGCCTATGGCGGGTGCGGGATTCCGTACTTCAT
>JAWOGN010000148.1:0-33006 GCA_046496815.1 Desulfatiglandaceae bacterium | reverse complement strand
TGCCCCCCGATGATCATATAGGGAATACGCAGCCGGTCTAGAGTAGCAGCTATCCTTTTAAGAAGTTGTGTGAACATTGAGTATGCGCGCAAGCCGGATATCGGATTCGATCCCTTCAAGGGGGTCTTTTAGCGGCAACGCCCCCAGCGCTCTCGCCTCATTATAAAGGCCTTCAAACAAGGACAGATTGTGAAAATAGTCAGGTGGAGAAGCCTGAAGTTGGGCCTTTTTCAGTGCTTCAATCAAATGGGAATTTCGTAACATGAGCCATACATGCCTTTTTATGATGTGGGTTCTATGAGGAGCAATCCATGGGCACAAAAACCATTCTTATTGGCTGACACCAACGCCGGCAGATTGCGATCCACCCGGATAGAAGTTTACCAGTATCCTGTTGATTTGTAAATCAAAAAACATTTCGATTATCAACGTGGGACCTCAACACCCCCTTTTGCCGCAACGGTTTGACCGCCATTCGAACATCAGAAGAAACTGCCTTGAGACCCCCTTTTTCTCCCCTTTTATGAATGACATTTATGGAGACCGGCTTCCACAACTGCACAGCCTAACCTCACATTTTGCAGCTTAATATGAACACGGATGCCGGGAACACCTGGCTGCCTGTTTCCTATGGACACCCAAACCCGTTTTCCCTCGAATTCACCTTCAAGAAATCAAGTGTTTTTCAGCTCAGCATCAGCACCCGGAGGGTCGGACGATTTCGCAAAAGATGCTGGATTCATCCACTTCGAAAATTTCGGCTTTCAGTCCCAGGCTTACGGCGAGTCTGAGAAAAGCCTCGGAGCCGAAGGTGGTGGCCCTGAAACCGTCCTTGCACACGATCACACCGTTGCCCGTTGCCTCCGCGTCGATTTCGCCGAGCAGCCCATGCCTGGCTTGTTCCCTGAACCATTCGAGGCGATGAGGCCAGAATTTTTCAGAGTAGCTCGAGAAAAAGACGTGGCCGCCCCTTCGGGTTGCGCGCACGGCTTCTCCCATCAGCTTGATCGGCGCCACCTTGAACGCAGAGATCCCGTTCTGGATGCACGCCACAACATCGAAAGCCTTATCGACAAATCCCAGGCAGCCGGCATTCATCAGCACAAGCTTAGAACCGCCCGCACTGCTTCGGGTCGCCATCTTAAGGCTTTCCCAGGATGTGTCGATGCCGACGACTCCGGTCGTCCTGGAGGCCAGCCTTTCCAGCACTCTGCCGTAACCGCATCCCAGTTCCAGGACGCGGGCATCCGGAGCGATTCGCTGAAGGACAAAACGGATTTCTTCTTCGAGGTATTGCTTCACCCGGGGAGAAGCGATGTCATAAACCTTCTGCAAGCGGGTGGAAGAGAGCTTTTTTGCATAGTAGTCCTGTTTCACGATTCAACTCGCCCATGCCGACCGGGCGCTCCTTGGCAAGGCGTAAGGCCGGGTTACAGAAGGCGCGCCTGAACGGCCCTTTCCAGGTCCGTCACAGAACGCTCCAGGCGCTCCAACAATTGGGATGTCTCAGAAGAGAACCCGTTGCAGAAATCCGGATCTTTGATGCCCGAGAGGTTGACCCGCACATTGTACGCCGCCCCGTGGGCTGCCGCACGAATGAGCTGGGCGGCAACCCCTGCGTCCGTAAGACAATTGGGATTGCCCCGGTCCAAAGCGCTTTTCACGAGATCGCGCAGGGTCGCGGTGATCCGAAGGGTTTCCATGGGCACGGACGCCGCCTCCTTCAGGGCGGATTGGACCGCATCCTCCCGTTCGCGGTCCCTTTCCTTGGGGATCCGGTAAGCCGCCATGACTTTGGCATAGGCTGCAGAATCTTCCTCCACCAAATCCATGAGCCGGGAGCAAAGGGAATCGGAGCTATCGCGAAGACGCTCCATTTCCTCCCACGCCCTACGGTATTTTTCTTTTCCCAAGGTTAGCCTGGCAACCATGGCACAGAGGGCGGCGCCCAGAGCGCCCGCAAGGGCGGACACACTGCCGCCTCCGGGAACAGGAGAGTCGGCCGAAAGGTTCGCGACGAATTGCTTTAATGTTGATTCCAGGAGATTCATTTTCTTCCTCCCTTTCCCTGCATGTCGAGGCGTGCCGGTTCAATCACCCGCTTTCGTTTAGAACCTACAGTCTGAAAGCCCCTTCCGAAACCTTCCCGCGATCATCACAGAGGGGACTCTTTTCCATCATTCCGGCGAAATTGCCTGAGAAACCAAAAGTCCACCCATCGGGCCTCATGAAGGGGCCTCAGGTGAGGTTTTTCCGTTCTGATTTTTAGGAACTCAACCTCGATTGTCCCACCCGGGATGTTTGCTTTTTACGTTTGGATCGAATTCTATACAGGTATCAAATGCTCGGGATGATTTTCCAGGAGTGAGAGCCGGCCCAGTCTGATTCGACGGTTATCGTGTCTCCTACGGAAAGCCCGGCGATTCCTTCCGGCGTCCCGGTGTATATGAGGTCTCCGGGCAGAAGTTCCCAGATTCCGCTTAGGTATGAGACGATCCGGGCTGGGGAAAAAATCATGTTACGTGTTGAGCCCTGCTGCCGTATTTCGCCGTTTACTTTGCAGATGAAGTCTAAATCATTTATGTCGTCTATTTTTTCCATTTCCACGATCAGACCGAGCGGTGCACTCTGCTCGAAAGCCTTGGCTTTTTCCCATGGAAGCCCACGCTCCTTGAGGAGCCCTTGTACGTCGCGAAGCGTAAGATCCAGCCCTAGACCCACTCCGTCGATGAAAGCATCGGCTTTTTCGGTGCTTACATTCCGGAATTTCCGTCCGATCCGCAGAACCACTTCCACCTCATGATGGAGTTCTTTCCCGTGGGCCGGAAACCGGACGGTTCCTCCCGACGGCACCCGGCAGTGAATCGGTTTCATAAACACCACCGGCTCCTCGGGGACCGGGTTTCCCAGTTCTCTGGCATGCTCGGCATAGTTGCGCCCTATACAGAATATGCGGGTTCCCTCAGGGGTTAGGTTTTCCATCGTCATTCACCTCTTTGGAGAATAGTAACCCTTGGCATTATGATAGGGCTTGTTGATGCGCCGGTACCTGCGAAATTCTCATGACACTAAACCCCTATAGGCCATGGAGTTCGGAGAAGTTAGCGTGTATCTGTTTCTGCCGGTTCGATGCCGGCGTGACGGACTGCGGCGCACGCCAGCATTGACAATGACTCGAAGTAGGGTACGGGCAAATCGCTCTGCGTCAGCGCCAGAGGAATTTCGGTGCAACCGGCAATGATTCCTTGGGCACCGCGTGAGATCAGGTGTTTTGCAGCGCCAACCAAATCGGCCTTGATCTTATTCCGACTGCGGGCGGCCTGGGTATTCTTGATGCCGTAGATGCAGTCCATGACCGTTTTCTGTACACCGTCGTCCGGAACGAGTGTTTGGATATCGGCTTCGGACAGCCGCTTCTGGAAATGACCACCGTGAACGGTCCCGGTCGTTCCCAAGAGACCGAGGATGTGTAGTTCTGCATCATGGCGGGAGACGGCTTCGGCGACGATATCGAACATGGACAGAATTTGAACACCGATCTGCGCTCTTATTTCTTTCAGGAAGAAATGCGCCGATACGCATGGAATAATGATAAAATCGGCGCCCGCTCCAACCAGTGCTCGACAGCCTTTCACCATCGCCGGCACCGGGGATTCACCGTTATCGACAATGGCCGCAGTTCGATCCGGCACCTTGGGATTGGAATCGATTACCACCCGAAGATGATCCTGATCCTTTGCGGCCGGCGTGTTCCGAATGATTTTGTGAAAACAGTCCAGGGTCGCTTCCGGACCCATGCCGCCTAAAATGCCGATAGTTTTTTCTCCCATGGTCTGCTCTTTAATTACGGCACACTTCCGATGGCGCCGGGATGCTTTTTTGAAAACGATAGGCCGGCCGATGATCCGGCTCAGAAACTCCTTGGTGCGATCCCTTTTAGGATTTTTAAAGAACTCCTCATAAGTGCCCCGCTCAACGATCAGTCCAGAATGTCTGCCATATAAGCATACAGAGCCGGTGAACCACCGGTGTGGACAAATAGGATCTTTTCCTCCGGACTAAAATGGCCGCGGCGCACCAGATCGATGAGACCGGCCATGGCTTTGCCCGTGTAAACCGGATCCATCAAGATGCACTCCAGCCGCGCCAGTAGGCGAACCGCTTCAGCCATTTCAGCAGTCGGCAAAGAATAACCGGGACCGACATATTGGTCGAAGCAGACCACGGCCTCCCGGTCAATTTTGGCTTTGACGCCGAGATGTGCGGCGGTTCGATTCGCCAGATCGAACACGATGTCTTCCTGCTCGGCCTTTTTGCGACTGACATTGATGCCGATGACCGGAATGCCGCTGTTGGTGGCCTGAAAACCGGTCACCAATCCGGCGTGGGTTCCTGCACTTCCGCTGGCACACACCACATGATCAAAGGCCAGGCCCATTTCAAACGCCTGTGCTATGATTTCTTGCGCACACGCCACATAGCCGGTGGCCCCGAGGGGATTGGAGCCACCGCCGGGTATAATATAGCCCTTGCGTCCCTCGGCGGCAAGCATGTCCGCCGCTTTCTGCATTTCGGCCGGCATGTCGGAACCGCCGGGGACGACATACAGCTTTTCTGCGTCCATGAGTCGAAAGAGGAAATTGTTGCCGCTGGCTTCAGGATCGTAACTGCCCGCTACGCGTTCTTCGAGCACGAGGCGGCACTTAAGCCCTTCTTTTACCGCTGCGGCCAGAGTCAGGCGGCAATGATTGGACTGCACGGCCCCGCAGGTAATGAGCGTGTCCGCCCCCTGGGCAAGGGCATCGGCAACCAGGAATTCCAACTTGCGGGTTTTGTTGCCGCCGCCCGCCAATCCAAGCATATCGTCCCGTTTCATAAAAAGTGTCGGGGCGCCCAGTTCGAGCGAAAGGCGCGAAAGCTCCTCGATCGGCGTCGGCCCCAAGGTGTAGCGTCGCCGTGGAAATCGAGCTAAATTCATGTTGTCTTCCTTTCTTCAACAATCCGTTACGATTGGCATGATCACATTTGCGAGGCAGGCAGTGCGGATACCCCAGACACTCCGAATTTTCTTCCCTGGTGGGGGATAGGTAAAATTCAAGGTTGTGATTATTGGATAGCAAGAACTCGTTTTTAAATACCAATCTATGGGTAAATTTCGGATGGTGTCAAGGAAAAACAGAGGGCCGCGTGCGGGATGTGTTCTTGTTATTGCATGTAAATATACACCATCAAAAATCCCATTAAGACATATGCCTCATTATTTTTTCAAAACCACCCATGGGGATTAACGCGGCGGTGTGTCCGGATTTGGCCCGCATGCCTGCAATTTTCAATACACTCCATTTTTTCAAGCTTCCAACGTATCTCAACCAATATCCGTGAACAATCCCGGAACGGCAATCCATCCTGACCTCACTTTTATTGTGGTTTCTTTTTCCTTGACCCACGACCCGGTCTTATTTATTGGCAACGCCGTAGAAGGCAAAGTCTTATCGCCTTATTCCCATCACCTCTTATCACCGAGGCTCTGACCGACGCCGGTTTCTCTGACACCGAAGACCTGCTGCCGTTGCCCGCTTGGGACGCATGAAAATCCGAAAATAAAAGCCTCCGGCCGGAATATCGCCAGAAAGCATGCCCTCACTACGATTCCGCACTGAGGTACCGTCTTGATTCAAGCTAAGATCAAGGTGATGGTTTTTTAATTATACTACCGCCCCGATATGCCACGGTACAAACTCATTATCACCAAATCCATGCCCTTCGCTTTTCGTCTTATGGCCGGAAGCGGTATCTAGAATCCTTTGAAAAATCTCCTGCCCCATCGCTTCTAAGCTTTTTTCCCCATCGGCGATAAGGCCGCAGTTGATATCCATATCCCCGTAAAGCCTTTGAAACATCTCGGTATTGGAAGCCAGCTTTATCACAGGCGTGGGTTTGCAGCCCAAAACCGTACCACACCCTGTGGTAAAACAAATTATGTTGGCGCCGCCCGCAATCATTCCGGTAATCGAGGTAAGGTCATACCCCGGCGTATCCATAAACACCAAACCTTTTTCCCGGACCGTTTCGGCATACCGGTATACCGCCATTAAGCGGGTGCCGCCCCCTTTGGCCACAGCTCCCAGGGACTTCTCCAAAATTGTGGTCAAACCGCCGGCTTTGTTACCCGGCGTGGGATTGTTGTTAATCATGGCTCCATTTTTCGTGGTATAATCCTCCCACCAATGAATTAAGTCGATCAGCTTATATGCAATCTCCGGACGATTCGCACGCCGGGTCAGCAGGTGCTCGGCTCCGTAAATTTCAGTTGTTTCACTCAATATGGCGGTCCCACCGTTGCGAACAACCCAATCGGCCGCCACACCCAAAGCCGGATTGGCGGTAATACCGGAATAGGCGTCCGAGCCGCCGCATTCCATTCCAAGAACCAAATGAGAAGCTGAAACCGGTTGCCGTTTCACCCCGTTCGCTTCGGGCAGCATTTCGTTAACGATATCAATAGCCCTTTGAATGGTGGCTTTGGTGCCCCCGGTTTCCTGGATCGTAACCGTGTGGATTCCGATATTCGCCTCCAACCCTGTATTGGCGAACATCTCATGAAGTTGGTTGACTTCACAGCCGAGACCGACGAACAGCACACCCCAAAAATTCGCGTGCCGGCCATAACCGGATAAGCAACGCTGCAAAATTTCAAACCCTTCACCGTAACCGGGTCCACCGCATCCTAGGGTGTGCGTGAGTCCGACAACACCGTCCACGTTGGGATAGGCAGCAAGAATTTTATCGGTAAAGGTGTCGGCAATGTACCGACACACGGAAGCGGAGCAGGCAACGCTGGGCAGGACACCAATGTAATTGCGGGTAGCAACCTGTCCGTCATCGCGCAAGATTCCATCGAAAGTGGCCTGTTCCGCCACCGGAATAAAATCCGTAGGGTTTGCCTTCGAGCCGACCGCATACTCCCGGTTGAACTCCGACATGTCCACATTGTGGGTGTGAACATGTTCGCCGGTTTGAATATCTCGTGATGCGACGCCAATGATTTGGCCGTATTTACGTATGAAGGCTCCTTTCGGTATCGCTTCTATTGCCAGCTTATGACCGGGCGGAACAGGGTCTTGGGCGATCGTTTTTTCCGATAGAATATTAGCGCCCGCTTTAAGATGATCCAAAGCCACGACAACATTGTCTTCGGGATTAAGCCGTATCGTTGAGGGTCTTTCTTTTTCCATCCGCTGGCTCCGGACTTTAGAGCAGGGGACGCTCTGTATATATTCATATTCAGCAGATCAATGAATGCATACGGGTTTTCAGAAGCAATCTGCCGCTTTCTTTCGGTAACTACGGGTGCGGTTGGCGTTGTCCGTAAATCTGCTGCGGCCTTCAATTCCCCCTGCCGTCAACTGATGCAAGGCACCCGGTGCGTCCATCCGGGCTTTTCTCGCCATGGAAAATCAATACCCCATTGGGGCATACCTGTAAATAAAAATATGGGAAAGGCGTCCTCATGTCGGCACATCCAAAACGTGCTGCACCCTGTTGCTGAGGAGCTTTGAGAAATCGCTGCGGAAAGCAACCCATTTTCGAAATGGGAATTGGATAAACAGTGTCCATTCGGGAAGCAAGGGGTTTGTGGCAGCGACAAAGGAAAAACTTGGGTTCAAGGCGAAAAAATGCTAAGTGGTTGGGGAATCTTCGGGAATAGAAATTAGCCTCCAAGACATCAAAATCAGTATTTTGCGAAGATACGGATTGGGCATGCACAAGAGGGGAGGGCTGACCGGATAGAGCCGCGGTAAGATTTCATTACGATTTGGATGTAGGAAAATTCTCCCATCGCACTGGAAAGCGGCCGAACAAAGCATCGGCATTTTTACTGCCGCATATGTGCAAATGGTTTTCATCATTTCAAAGCCTAACAGTTACCACGGTCCTTTCCCTCAGTTTTGCGTGCGGTCAAAAGGATAGAATATGGCGGAATACGGTGAGTGGAATCGAAAAGGGGCAACGCTCAGTGATGTAACCGCGAAGAAAGAATATGGAGTAGACCGCGACTTCATTGTTATGGGCATACGCGCCGGCAAACTTGAATATCGAGAAGGTTCCATTTGGGGCAATCCATATCTCAGGCTTTTGAGAAGTCAGCTTGAGCGGTACATCATTGAAGAATTTGGCAGCGATCATTTGTCGGTCGTCAAAGGACAGACAGAGCTTCGGAAGGTCAAGAACGAAATCCGCACGCTAAAAAAGAGACTAAACGAACTTCAGGCCAAAAAAACTGAACTCGAGAAACAGATAAGGAAAGAGGGATCAAACGCCTTTCGGTAGACTGCTGCGGCCGTTCCGATTTTAGAAGGTACGGTTTAATGAGGAGAAACGCATGCCCTATAAATTCAAGAACCTGATCTTTGAAGGCGGGGGCGTCAAGGGAATTGCATATGTGGGTGCACTGGAGGTCTTAAAGCAGAAAAAGGTCATGCAAAAAATCAAGCGTGTCGGCGGAACGTCGGCCGGTGCGATCAATGCATTACTCGTCGGCCTCGGTTATTCAGTCGATGAAATGAAGGAAATTCTTTGGAATCTCGATTTCACCAATTTCCTGGACGATTCATGGGGAATCATCCGAGACACCGAACGGCTCATTCATGATTTTGGTTGGTACAAAGGAGATTTCTTCAGGAACTGGATTGGGGAAATTGTTGAGGTAAAGACGGGAAATCATGAGGCGACATTTGCAGAGGTTTTTTCTCAAAATAGGTTTAAGGAACTCTATTTTATCGGAACGAATTTGTCCACCCACTTTAGTGAAGTCTTCTCCCATGAACATACGCCGAGAATGTGCATCGCCGATGCCGTGAGAATCTCCATGTCCATACCCCTTTTCTTTACCGCAAAACGGAGCCTGCGAGGCGATGTATATGTTGACGGAGGGGTCCTTTCCAACTATCCGATTAAACTCTTCGACAGAAAAAAATACGTGAATAAACATGCTCGAACTACAGAGTATTACGACAATCAGAATGCGAAATTAGCGAAATCCGGGAAAAGAATCAGCAAATACGTCTATAATAAGGAAACGTTGGGCTTCCGCCTGGATTCGGAAAAGGAGATCGCCCTGTTTCGAGATCACGCAGAACCTGAACGCCGGAGGATTGGTGACTTCTTTTCATACGCATGGGCGCTCATCCAAACCGTCATGGAAGCACAGCAAAGCATCCATCTGCACAGTGATGATTGGCAACGGACCGTTTATATCGATACGCTCGGTGTGCAAACGACTCAGTTTGATCTGTCAAATGACATGAAGTGGAATCTGGTTGAATCCGGCCGAGAGGGCGCAAACCGTTATTTTGAATGGTACGATAACACTGCGACCGTGAATCATTGACATGCGCGAATACCAATGATTTAAATGCGTTTCATTTGAGAACGCAACCCCAGACTTTACTTGTCCATTCAATACGGTAGGGGAACCTTACCCCTCATCCTGCTGATTGACCCGCAGGTATCTTTTCGTTTGCATTGCCGGACGACATGAAGAACCATTTTTCATGAAAACATCTTGAAACGGGGAGATGTGATGGAAAACACGGGACCAAAAAACCGCTTTTTCGATAGCGTCCGAGAAACTGAGGACTGGGAAAAACGGAAAGCGGACTTAAACCTTGCGTTTCTCACAATCTTCCGGCACGCCTGCAAGCACTCGAAGGCATACCGGGAAATCATCCGATCCGCCGGCGTCGAACCTTCCCAAATCCAAAGCCTGGACGATCTGAACCGACTCCCCATTCTTCGGATAGACGACTTGGTTGCGCGTCAGAAGAAACATGCACCTTTCGGGGAATTCGAGGCGATGGGTTTCGAGAGTATCGGCCGCATCTACATTAATCCCGGTCTTATCTTTCAGCCTGGAGCGCGAGAGTATCGAGACACTTCGTGGGCGGAAGCCCTATGTGGTGCCGGCTTTGAGGCGCAGGATCGTATTCTCAACACCTTTAATTACCACCTTTGGCCGCTTGCTTTTATGCTGGATGAATCGGCGAAAATGCTCGGCGCGATCGTGATCCCCACGGGGGTGGGCAACACAATGATGCAGGTTAAGATCATGCAGATGCTCAAAATCAACGGATTCATGGGTACGCCCAGTTTTATCATGACGTTGGCGCAACGTGCAGAGGCCATGGGACTGGACGTGAGGAAGGATCTCTTTCTGAAAAAGGCCCTGGTAGGGGCGGAAATGCTCCCCGAATCCCTCCGCTCCCGCATTGAAAACAAGCTGGACATGACACTCCGGCAGGGATACGGGACTGTTTTCTCGGGGTGTATCGGGTATGAATGTCAGCACAAGACCGGCTTACACGTGCCCGATAACATACTGGTCGAGGTAACTGACCCGCGAACCGGAAAACAGGTGGAGGAGGGTTCCACCGGGGAGGTGGTAGCAACCAATTTTAATTTTTTGTATCCCATGATCCGAATGGCTACCGGCGACCTTTCCATGTGGAGCCAAAAATCCTGCCCATGTGGGAGAACCGGACCCATGTTAAAAAAGATCCTGGGTAGAATCGATGAGGCGGCCAAGGTGAAGGGGACGTTTGTGCATCCCTGGCAGACAGATGACGTTGTCTCCTCTTACCCGGAAGTCTATAAGTATCAAGTGGTCATTACACGGCAAGGTCACAATGACATCATGACGTTTCTCTTGGAGTTGAACGAGGATGTCTCCCGGCCCGAGATTCTCCGCGGTCGAATTGAACGGGATATCAAGAATATATTGACCATAAAGGGCAGAGTTCAATTTGTCCCGCGTGGCACAATTCCTGATTTTCACAAAAAGATCGAAGATAAAAGGCGCTGGGAATAATCCGCCCCGGAGGCTCGGGATACATCCATGGAGAAAACAAAAATCGGTGGCATCATGCAAAGCGATGGACGGGCACTGATAAAAATCGTTTCCGTGCCGGACCATGCAAGCGTCGCAGCCACCGTGTTGGGTGTTTTGGGCAAAAGCGGTATCAGCATTGAACTTCTGGTAGAGAGTTTCGACCTTGAGGAATGTGGGAATTTTTCCCTCATCATCGACCAAAAGGATTTGGATCATGCCCTGACAACACTTGAAGCGATTAAACCGACCATTGATGCCAAGGCGATCCTGTATATACCGGATGTGGCCGTTATTACGGTCTTCGGTCCTCACTTGCGTGAAAGACCGCGAATCCACTCCATGATGTTTTCCTCAATGGCCGCTGTGGGCATCGCTTCGTTGGCAATCAGCACCTCTATTTCCAGTGTCTCCTGTGTCGTCACCGCACAGCATCTCAACACCGCTGTCAAGGCCCTGACGGATGTCTTTGACGTGCCGTTCCAGGTCAAGGAGCGACCTAAAGATTACTAACCATACCCTCTCCCCGACCTACACACCGGTTGCTGAAAACAAGGGCCGGGAATTATTCTGATAAAGACATGCCGGCTTCTTTTGATTTTTTATGCTGAAAATGCGCAAAAAACGCTATTCATGCTATTTTTAGGTTGAAATATTCTGAGGATTCAATTAATCAGGGAATCTCAAATCACCCATTTCACCAATTCCAGGAAGGAGGAGAGAGTATGAACAAAGGGGACTTAATCAACGAGGTGGC
Organism: Desulfatiglandaceae bacterium; assembly: GCA_046496815.1. GTDB lineage: Bacteria > Desulfobacterota > DSM-4660 > Desulfatiglandales > Desulfatiglandaceae > JAWOGN01. Next base: position 21,364 of record JAWOGN010000148.1, on the reverse strand, counting down.
TAAGGTCGTCAACACCAAAAAAGAGGCTCAGGCAGCAGTAGATTGCGTGTTTTCATCCATTACCAAGGCGCTTAAGAAAAAAGATACGGTTACACTGGTTGGCTTTGGCACCTTCAAGGTGGACAAGAGAAAGGCCCGAAAGGGCAGAAATCCACAAACGGGTGAAGAAATTAAGATCAAGGCGAAGCGGGTGCCTAAGTTTGTGGCAGGGAAGGCCCTGAAAGACGCCGTTTAGCGGGTAGCCAAAAGAGATCTATCAAGCCCTCACCGGGAGGCATTTCCCTTGTGGGGGCTTGCTTTATGCACAGAAAGGTCTGCCAAAATTGTTGATGAGACGTGACAGTCTATTTAAATCCTATGAGAAATGCGACTTGTGTCCACGCCGTTGCGGCGTAAACAGGCGAAGGAGCCGCGAGACGGCTCGATCCGGTTTTTGCGGAGAATCCGATCAACTCAGAGTTGGTTATGTGGGTCCCCATTTTGGAGAGGAACCTCCCATCTCCGGCGATATGGGCTCAGGAACGGTTTTTCTGGCCGGTTGCTCTCTCAGGTGCGCTTTCTGCCAGAATTATCAAATTTCACATCGCGGGCTTGGCAGCCCTGTCGCCTTGGAGGAGTTACTGCTTCGCTTAGCGACACTCATTTCTCTCGGCCATGTTCACAATATTAATTTTGTCACACCCGACCAATTCTTTCCGCATGTCTTCCGTCTTGTTTCACGATTACGTGAGGAAGGCTTTGATATCCCCATTGTATTCAATCTCTCCGGTTACGAATCCCTGGAAAGCATCCACATGGCAAAAGACTATGCTGATATCTACCTTCCCGACTACAAATATGCGAACCCATCCCTTGCGTGGGATCTTTCAAAATGCCGGGATTATCCGAAGGTGGCGCTTGACGCCATCTCAGAGATGGTCAGACAAAAAGGGTTTTTGGACGCCTGCACAACAGGCGGCGCTGCTATGGCCAAACGGGGCGTGCTCGTCCGGCACTTGATTCTGCCTGGAAAACTGGAAAATTCCGTAAATGCGTTGACCACCCTTTTCTTAGAGTTCGGCAAAGCGTTGCCGTTGAGCCTCATGTCCCAGTATCATCCCACGAGGCACCAATATGACAAGGACCTCAACCGCTTTCTCACACGCGATGAGTTCGACAGGGTTTACGCTCACGCCATGGAACTTGGTTTTGAAAATCTTTTTGTTCAGTTTCCCGAAATAGGATCCAATCGCCAATCGTCACATTTCCCTTCTCCATTCTTGCCCGATTTTCAGCAAGCCGAGCCGTTTCAGTAGATCCGCAAAAAGGAGAAAAAACGCACGCCATGACAATTGCCTACCTTGACTGTTTTTCCGGTATTAGTGGGGACATGCTCATCGGTGCCCTGCTGAATGCGGGACTCCCTTTCGACGAACTGGAGGCATGCGTTCGAACCCTTCCACTCCATGGGTATCAGCTGAAGATGCGAAGCGAGGAGCGGAGCGGCATTTTCGGCACCCGCTTCTTGGTCGAACTCGAAGGACAAGCGCAGCCCCCTCGAAACCTGAAAACGATCCTAAAAATCATTGAACAAGCAAATTTAAGCAGTGCGGTCAAAAAATCGAGCATCGGCATATTTGAAGCCCTCGCCGATGCCGAAGGAAAAATACATAACCGTCCACCCGCAGAAATTCATTTCCACGAGGTGGGCGCGGTGGATTCTATTGTTGACATCGTTGGATCCGTTTATGGTCTCGAACGATTAGGCATCAGCGCCCTCTTTGTATCTGCTTTGCCGCTTGGTTCCGGTTTTGTAAAGGCCGCGCACGGCACATTACCGGTTCCGGCACCTGCCACCATGTCCCTTTTGAAAGGGGCACCCGTTTATGATTCAGGGACGAAACATGAAATGGTCACCCCGACCGGAGCCGCGCTGGTGCGAGGCCTTGCTCAATCTTTCGGACCCATGCCGCCGATGATAATTGATACGATTGGATATGGGGTAGGAAAAAAAGACCTGCCGGACAGACCCAACCTGCTTCGAATACTCCTTGGAGCCTCACATGCTCAAGTTCCGACGGAAACGGTTGTGATGCTCGAAGCCAATACCGACGACTCCAGCCCGGAATGGCTGGGGTATGTCATGGAGCGGCTGTTTGACGCCGGCGCACTGGACGTTGTTTTTTGTCCCGTGCAGATGAAAAAGAATCGGCCGGGTGTCCAGATACAGGTTATGGGTCGGCCGAATCAAACAGATACATTGATGGACATCCTTTTTAGAGAATGCAGCACATTGGGTATCCGGTTTCGATACAGTCAGAGAAAAGTCCTGCAACGTTCGATCGTACGAGTTGACAGCCCTTGGGGCAAAATGAGTGTAAAAAAAGTTCTCGACAAAGAGGGTTCATCCGCTTATGTGCCCGAGTATGAAGTGTGTCGGCATCTTGCCCTGAAAAATAAGACACCCCTCAAGGAGATCTTTTTTTGGGTAATGGGATTAAACCGAGGAAAATAAGTTCGGCGACATGAGCCCTCCAATCGGGTGCAGACTCAAAGTGTAAGCCCCGACTTCCGGTGATGACCCCGTGTGGGTTAAACGGCAAGTTGAACATTTTGAAATAGGAACCACGAAGCATTCCCCGCTTGATGTCAAAACCTCAATCTGATAACTTCTTCTGGCGGCGCGTTTTCAGGGAATCCGATCCTCCCGGGAAAACCGCTTTGATATTGTCGACTTGGTTCGGAGCCGGCCTTCTGCCGGTCGCACCCGGAACCTTTGGCACCCTTGCCGCGATCCCGCTGGGAATCGGAATGGCCTGCCTCGGGGTGTGGCCAAGGGCTTTCATCTTCGCCCTTGTGGTGACGGCTGCCATCTGGACGTCGGATCGAAGCGAGAAATTGCTGGCGCAGCGTGATCCGGCAGTGGTGGTAATTGATGAAGTGGCAGGGTTCTTGCTGACCCTGTTTATTTTGCCGCCCTCATGGCTGAACATTGGGATGGGTTTTGTTTTTTTCCGTTTTTTCGACATGCTAAAGCCCTATCCCATCAAACATCTGGAAAAACTCAAAGGGGGGTTCGGCATCGTCATGGACGACCTTGTGGCCGGAACATATGCACTCTTGGGTACAAAGCTGATCCTGTTATTGATAGAATAGAAAGTGTGCAGTTACTGATTCACACGACACAATCAGTGAACATGAAACTGGGATGTATGGCGAAATCATCACCATAGGCAATGAGCTTGCGGCCGGCAGAACCCTCGATCTGAATTCGTGGTATGCCGCAGGCAGACTGACGGCCTCGGGGCTGCGGGTCATCCGCATCACATCCGTCGGTGACAATTATGAGATGATCTCCGAAGCCCTCAAACGGGCTGTGGCGTCCTCCCGATTCGTGATTGTGACCGGTGGCCTGGGGGCCACCGAAGACGATGTTACCAATGAAATGGTGGCCAAGGCTCTGAAGCGGCCACTTTGCCTTCATCAACAGATGTATGAACTCATTAAGGGACACGCGAAGCTTCGGGACTTTGAGATGACAGCCTCTCTCGAAAAAATGGCTTGGATGCCGGAGGGCTCGAAGATGCTCAATCCCGAAGGCAATGCATGTGGTTTTTCCCTTCACGAAAAAGGTGTGCACCTTTACTTTCTCCCTGGCGTCCCTGATCAAATGCGCTATCTCATGGAAAAATTCGTGCTGCCTGAAATTCTGAGTCTTTATAAAACACTGCCGGTTTTGAGGCAACGAATTCTAAAACTGTATGGGCTGAATGAGCCGGGCATCGCCGAGATTTTTAAGAAGCTCCAAGGCAGGACCGGGGATATTATTTTCGGCTTCTATCCACATTTCCCTGAAAACCACATCACGATCAGCCTCCGGGGAAAAGATGAGTCGACAGTCATAAAAACGTTGGACAGAACGGAAGAGAAAGTGAGGCAACTTATTGGCCCTTACGTCTTCGCCGCAGGCACTCAGACCATGGAAGCGGTGGTAGGACACGCGTTGGTGGAGAAAAACGTAACCCTTGCTGTTGCCGAATCGTGCACGGGCGGGTTGATCGGTCACAGGCTGACAAGTGTTGCCGGCAGTTCCAACTATTACCTGGGCGGCGTCATCGTTTACAGCAATCAGTCCAAACTCGATCTTCTGCAGGTGGACCCTGAGACCCTTCAAGCAAAAGGGGCCGTCAGTAATGAAACGGTCGAGCAGATGGCCTGCGGTGTCAGAAAAAAGTTGAAATCAAAGTTAGGCTTGGCCGTAACGGGGATCGCCGGACCTGCCGGCGGCTCCGGAAGTAAACCTGTGGGGACGGTGCATATCGGACTGGCGACGAAAGACAAAGCGGTCTCGCGGGAGTACCGCTTCTGGGGTAACCGGGCGCAGGTCAAACTGAATACATCGATGATGGCCTTGGACTGGGTGAGAAGATATCTCAATGGGAATCCGTTCCTTTCTGGCATTTGAATTGCCTTCGGAAGTCAAAGACGTTGTTTCTCATACTTACGAAGATATGACCAACGCACATCCGGGTGTCCGGTGGGTCAAGTTAGAGAACATTCACCTTACGGTCGTTTTTATGGGCGATGTTCTCAGTGATTATCTCGAACCCGCCGCCGATGCAGTGGGCGAGGTTTGCAAAGAATTCGGACCGTTTCGGATTTTTCTTCAGGGTGCCGGCGTGTTTTCCAGCGGACGCCATCCAAGGGTGCTCTGGATCGGGCTTGGGGGAGATCTCGAGCGGATGTCCGATTTTAGAGACGGACTTCAAAGCGGCCTGGCGCCTTTCGGAATCAAGCAGGAGCCCCGTCGGTTTAAACCCCACCTCACCGTGGGAAGATTCCGAAAGGAATTTACGGCAGGCAGTCGTCTGGACACACTCCTGTCGAATTACCAGGATTTGACCAGCGCTGCCTGCACGGTTCATGAATTGATCATGTTTCGCAGTGATCTGAAGCCGGGTGGTGCCGTTTACTCCGTGCTGAAGCGGTGGCACTTGAACGGAACACGCTAAAGCAGTTGCATTGACTCGGGATGGGTTGTCACCATTAACGCCCTTTTTTCAGGGAGGACAAAACAATGGATAGAGAAAAAGCAGTCGAGCAGGCCATTTCTCAGATAGAAAGGCAATTTGGACGAGGGGCTATCATGAAAATGGATTCTGAAAGAGTCATCGATATCCCCTCCATTTCCACGGGTTCCCTCTCCCTGGATCTGGCTCTCGGAATCGGCGGCGTTCCCCGCGGAAGAGTGTTGGAAATATACGGACCTGAGTCTTCAGGAAAAACCACCTTGGCATTGCACATCGCAGCAGAAGCTCAAGCAAAAGGGGGAATGGTCGCCTTTGTGGACGCTGAGCACGCCCTCGACGTGGGTTATGCCAGAAAACTCGGGGTGGATGTGGACAGTCTGTTGGTTTCCCAGCCCGATACCGGAGAGCAGGCATTGGATATCACGGAGATTCTGGTGCGAAGCGGCGCCATCGACGTTCTGGTGATTGATTCCGTGGCCGCCCTTGTTCCCCGGGCTGAAATTGAAGGAGAAATGGGCGATCACCATGTCGGCTTGCAGGCCAGGCTGATGTCCCAGGCGTTGAGAAAGCTCACCGCAACCATCAGTAAATCAATGACCTGTGTGATCTTCATCAATCAGATTCGTATGAAAATCGGTGTGATGTTCGGGAATCCGGAAACCACGACCGGTGGAAACGCCCTGAAGTTCTACGCAACCCAGCGATTGGACATCCGCCGAATCGGCGCCATCAAAGAGGGCGATCAGGTAGTCGGGAACAGAACCCGGGTAAAGGTCGTCAAAAACAAAATTGCGCCACCCTTTAAAGAAGCCGAGTTCGACATTATTTACGGAGTTGGAATCTCCAAGGAGGGGGATATCCTTGACCTGGGTGTTTCTCTCGGCGTGGTAGACAAAAGCGGAGCCTGGTTCTCTTTCGGAGATCAAAGAATTGGGCAGGGCAGGCATAATGCACGACGATTCCTGGAGGAAAACACGGATATCCGAGACGAAATTAAGAAATTGATTATCGAAAAGGCGGGCCTTTCAAAGATACAGGGAAACGCTAAAACCGAACCGGACCAAAAGGCTGACAAGTAGGCGCTGATTGCAACGCTCGGCCAATCCGGTCCCTCCCTCAATACAGTCCTCCACGGCAGCGGCTCACCACCGCCGGCCGTTCACAGTAAACAGAAGGATGCAGCCATGGAATTTAGAGAAATTAGACAAAAATTTTTGGATTATTTTAAATCCCGCGGGCACGAGATTGTTGACAGTGCCCCACTCATTCCGCTGGATGACCCTTCCTTGCTTTTTATCAATTCAGGGATGGCCCCCTTCAAAAGGCTCTTTCTCGGTGAAGAAAAAAGAGGGTACACCCGAGCAGCCGACTCTCAGAAGTGCGTCCGAGCCGGCGGGAAACACAATGACCTTGACAATGTCGGTTACACAGCCAGGCACCACACCTTCTTTGAGATGCTTGGAAATTTTTCGTTTGGTGATTATTTCAAGAAAGAGGCCATTACCTGGGCATGGGAACTGTTGACCGAAGGGTACGGCTTACCCGGCGACCGTTTGTATATCTCCGTCTATAGAGATGACGACGAAGCCCACGAAATATGGGAGCGTGACATCGGTATTCCATCAGAGCGAATCGTCCGCTTGGGAGAAAAAGACAATTTTTGGACCATGGGAGATACCGGCCCCTGCGGCCCCTGTTCGGAAATCCTGATTGATCAGGGAGAAGCCCTCGGCTGCGGTCGCCCGGAATGTGCACCCGGCTGCGACTGTGATCGGTATCTGGAAATATGGAACCTCGTATTTACTCAGTTTGACCGAAGTGCCGATGGGAATCTTTCTCCGCTTCCCAAACCCAACATCGACACGGGGATGGGGTTGGAGCGATTGACAGCGGTGGTTCAAGGGGTGAAATCCAATTACGATACCGATTTGTTCAAAGACGTGATCTCCATGATTGAAAGCATTTCCGAGAAACTTTACGGAGACGATGAAAGACAAGATGTCTCATTCCGTGTCATTTCCGATCACGCTCGTGCGGCCTCTTTTTTGATCGGTGACGGGATCATGCCGTCAAACGAAGGCAGAGGTTATGTATTGAGACGCATTATCCGACGGGCAATTCGATTCGGACAGGCCCTGGGTCTCCAGGACGAATTCCTCTATCTCATTTGTCGTAAAGTGATCGACGTGATGGGGAAAGACTACCGAGAGCTTGTCCAGGCAAAAAATCTCATCGAGGGCGTCGTAAACAATGAGGAAAGGCGATTTGCCGACACATTTCATTTCAGCATGAAAGTCCTGGGGGATGAAATCAATGCGCTAAAGGCCAAAGGAGGCGACACCATTCCAGGGGAGGTGGCTTTCAAACTTTACGACACCTATGGCTTATCCGTGGAAATGGTCCAAGACGTGGCCCGCGATGAAAATCTGCACGTGGACATGCCGGGCTACGAGAAGGCCATGCGCAGACAACGGGCGCTCTCTCAAGCGTCTTGGAAAGGAAGCGGCCAAGAAGAAATTCCAACGTCCTTTCGCAGCGTTTTGGCCCGCGGGGTCAAGAGTCGTTTCGTCGGCTACCACAACCTCGTGTCGGAGACCAGCGTGACAGCGTTGCTGGTAGACGGGAAGGAAAGCGCCACCGTTCGTGAAGGCAGCAAGGCCGAAATCGTCTTGGACCAAACACCTTTTTACGGCAAGGCCGGCGGTCAGGTCGGAGACATCGGCTGGCTTCTGAACAGTGAGGTGAGATTTCGAGTCACGGACACCCTTAAGTTCGATGGAGATTTCATCGTTCACGAGGGTGTTTTGGAATCGGGCACCCTTTCCGTGGGTGACCAGTTAAAGGCCCGGGTTGACGAAGCAACAAGAAACGCGACGGTGCGCAACCACTCGGCGACGCATCTCCTCCACGCTGCGCTTCGGGAGATACTGGGTGATCATGTAAAACAGGCAGGCTCTCTCGTCGCACCCGATAGACTCCGATTTGATTTCAGCCATTTCACCCAGGTATCTGCCGACAAGCTCACGGAGGTCGAACGACTGGTCAACAAACATATCCGTGAAAACCTACCGCTTGACACCACAGAGATGTCCAAAGCGGAAGCCATGCAAACCGGTGCCATGGCTATTTTTGAAGAGCGATATGGAGAAACCGTAAGGCTGGTGCGCATCGGGGAAGATGTCAGCATGGAACTGTGCGGGGGTACGCATACAAACCGCACCGGAGATATCGGCCTCTTTCGGATTGTAAATGAAAGTGCCGTTGCAGCCAATATAAGACGGATTGAGGCCCTGACAGGTGACGCGGCACTTCAATATGACCAAAAACTAGAAAGAGAGTTGAAATCTGCCGCTTCACTCCTGAAAACCACTCCGGATCAGATGCGAGAGCGGGTTGAGAGGCTCCTGAAGGAACACAAGGAAAGTGAAAGATCGCTGGAGTCCCTGAAATCAAAACTCCTTTCAACTAAATCCTTAGACCTCCTCTCCGGGGTTAAGGAAATCGCAGGTATTAAAGTCATTGCACGCGAAATAAAGGCTGAATCTCCAAGAGAAATGCGAGAATCCGCCGACCGCATTAAAGACAGGCTTGGTTCCGGTATTATTCTTTTGGGGGCAACGGGGGCAAATAAAGTCATGCTCACATGTATCGTTACCAAAGACCTCATCGACCGATTCAAGGCCGGGGATATCATCAGACACCTGTCCACCATCGTAGGGGGAAAAGGAGGGGGTCGGCCGGACATGGCGCAAGGCGGGGGAACAAAACCGGAGGCGTTGGATAAAGCCATTGAGGGCCTTTATACCCTCATCGAAAGTCGATAAAAAATCAGGCCTGCAATATCAAGAGCTATTTTTTTCCTTATTCAGGTGTTCCCGGCACTTGCTCATGTATTCAAGTGCCTCTTTATATTGACCCAGATCCGGATAATTTTCGATAAGATAACGATATCGGCCCATCGCACTGCGATATTTCTTCATCTTGTAGTAATAATGACCCACATATAATTCGTATTCTGCCAGATATATGTAACACTCCCGTATTTTCCGGCGAGCTCTGTTCACATATTCACTGTTTGGAAACGTATTGACGAGCCGCTCAAACGACTCCTTGGCCTGATAGGTATGGGACTGGTCTCTATCGATTGTACTGACCTGAACGAAGTGGCACATGCCTTTTTGGTAGATTACATAGGGAATCGTCGGATGTTTGGGATGCAGTCTTTCAAATTCATCGTAGGCCTCATAGGCCTCATCATAAAGCTCCCGCTTGTAAAGCGAATCAGCGAGTTTGATTTCGGCGGCCACGGCGAACTTGCTGTAGGGATACCTATCCTTTAAATTCTGAAATGCTTCACTTGCCGCTGTGTAACGCCCGCGCTCCAGATTTTCCATCCCTTCGTTCATCAGTTCGGCCGGCGGTTTTTCCATGTCGTCGCCAAAAAAATGATCGAGGAGAGAACACCCACAAAAAGAAAACATCATCGCTGCCCCGGCGAGAAGCAAGCAAACGTCCCTCCCAACTATGCGCATGACGTTCCGCACCTATTTCAGGCTTTCTAAATATCTTTCAGCAGCAAAAAGCGCTGTCGCACCTTCGCCGACAGCGGTGACCACTTGTCTCAAAATCTTCGATCTGATATCCCCGGCTGCAAACACACCCGGCACCGAAGTTTGCATGTCGTCCGCGGTGGTCACAAAGCCGAGTCCATCCTGCGCCAGCAATCCGTTAACCAGTTCGTTATTCGGGCTGTAGCCAATAAAGATAAAGACGCCTTGAACCGGCAGATGGGATGTTTCTCCCGTCTTCACATTTCTCAGATCAACCCCCTTCACCTCGGTCTCCCCCACAATTCGCGTAACAACCGTATCCCATATGAAGTGGATCTTATCTTGCACCATCGCCCGTTCACGCAGCACTTTCGTGGCTCTGAGCTCATCTCTTCTGTGGATTAGATTTACCTTTGCTGCAAACCGGGTCAGATAGATTGCTTCCTCCACAGCCGTATCTCCGCCCCCTATGAGCGCGACCTCCTGGTCTCTGTAGAACGGACCATCACATGTGGCACAGTAGGAAATTCCTTTACCCGTCAGAAGCTCTTCCCCTTCAACGCCCAGTCTTTTCGGCGTTGCACCGCTCGCCAAAATGAGCGCCCTTGTTTCGAGACTCTCTTTTTCGGTGACCACGACCTTGCTTTCCGCTGTGAGCTCGAGCCGTTTAACCTCTTGATTCTCGATGACGAGACCGAATTTTTCGGCCTGCCGCCTCATTTTATCTACAAGCTCAAAACCGGAAATTCCGTCCGGAAAGCCGGGATAATTTTCGACCCAATCAGTCATCAAAACCTGTCCACCGGGTGAAAGCCTCTCAAGCATCACGGTTTGGAGGCGTGCTCTGGCGGCGTAGAGCCCGGCACTGAGCCCGGCAGGACCCGCGCCGATTATGATCAAATCTTTCATACCCATTCCAACGCCCAAATAAGACTGTATTAACACAAAACCCCGCCATCTTTATTCGCGGCAGGGCGTGAATATGAACCGGCAAAGAGCGCTGATCAGTCAGGATGCCCTATAAAAGCTTTTTTAGCTCCGCTTCAATGTGGCTCTTGGGATGGGCTCCGATGATCGTCTGGGCCACTGCCCCATCTTTAAAAAGAATAAGGGTGGGAATGTTTCTGATACCGAATTTTCCGGGAGTCTGGCGATTTCCGTCTACATCCATGCTCGCGATCTTAATTTTCCCATTGTATTCCCGTGCCAGCTCCTCAACAACGGGCGATACCATTTTGCATGGGCCGCACCATTCCGCCCAAAAGTCAACCATCGCCGGAATATCAGACTTCATGATTTCTTCCTCAAAGGTATTATCCGTTAATTCTAACACATCAGCCATTCTGGATCTCCTTTCCGCCATTAAAATATAATGTTCAAAACTAATACGGTCCGTTCTCTTTGTCAACTGACTGGAATTGCAAATCGGCGTCTTCCGACCGAAACCCAAAGATCTCGGTCGGTAGCGGGAAAATCCGTTCAAACATGGCATCTCAACTGTGAGATTGGCATTTGGAAGGCTCGGGAAGGGGTGGGATCGATATTTCGCGAAAGGACTTTATAGGCCACAGTTGCCCTATTGCCTTGACAATGTCAGGTCCGGTGGATAGATGTACTTCGGATCCAGCGCGTAAGTCCAGGGCAGTCCCCACCACTGCCAGCCATAATGCCGTCGATGGCCAAGGCCGTCAACTTTATTCCGTTTTGCGAGCTGTCGGTAAAACTTCTGTTTGTGGCTGTCTTTGAAGTTGGGAAATTCCGGTCCTTCAAACCCGTCCTCAACAATCATGATGTTCTTAAATCCGGCGTTTAAAAGCTCTTTCGCGGCGGGCGCACTCCGCGTGCCGTCGCGACAAATAATGACAAGATTATCCGTCTTTTTGAAAATCTTGCTGATCTCCGGGACAAAGGCTTCGTTCTTCACATTGAATCGGTATTCATAATATTCATCCTTTTTTCCAAACTCCTGGGTCATAAACATGTAAGGGAAAAGATAGGCGTTGATTGGATGACCCACAAATTGATATTCAGCCCGCGTTCTCACATCGATGAGGTATGTGTCCGGCACCGTGTTGAGCATGTCATATGCCTCGATGCTTAAGATGCTTTTCGGCTCCTGAGCAAGACACGCCTCCTTTGATATAAAAAGAGACACGCCAATAAGAATCGATACATAAAAAAACAGGGTGTTTCTGTTCATGGAGTCGTCTTATACACGATGGATGGTCCCCAACAATCGGACCTCTTGGGGCGGAATATACGGAACAATTGGTTTTAACCGCTGCCCATTTGGGGCGGCACATTCATGTCGATGTTCGCAAAGGCCTTGAATTTAGATATGAATTCATAGTCCAACACCCCTTGACTTGTCAATGAAAATTATAACCAAGTAGCTATTGCCTTGACACAGGCGGTTCGTCCGCCTAACATTCGTCCCCAACCTTTTGGCGTCGTATTCGCCGCTGTGTAACCGAACCATGGAGATCTCGGCGTTTGATAATGAATATGAAACGGCATTCCCGGGTTAAGAACCCCCACCAAATATATCGGGCAGTTAGATTTCGGCCTAACGTCAGGATCCCAACTCAAGGGGTGTTATCTGATGCCGTGCAATGAGGTGTATTTTTCGGATCTAAGGGCCTCCCCAAGAGAGAACCTTCTCTCAAAGCTTGTGAGGCTCATGGACCGGGTTGGAATTGAAGGAATCGTCGCACCGCGAAATCTTGTGGCCATTAAGCTCCACTTCGGTGAAAAAGGCACCACCGCCTTTATCCGACCCCTGTTTATCCAAACAATCGTGGAAAGAATCAAACAATTGGGTGCCTCCCCCTTTTTAACGGACACCAACACGCTGTATGCAGGCACAAGGGGGAACAGTGTTTCTCATATGAAGACAGCCATAGAGAACGGTTTCGCCTACTGCGTGGTAAATGCGCCGATCATCATTGCCGACGGCATGCGAGGCGCCTCCTGTGAAACGGTCCGGATAGATCATGAAATCTTAAAAACAGCCTACTTGGGAAAGGAAATTGTCGAATCTGATGTGCTGATAAGCGCGGCACATTTCAAAGGACATGAATTGTCAGGATTTGCCGGCACGATCAAGAACCTTGGAATGGGATGCGCTTCCCGAAAAGGTAAATTGGCGCAGCACTCCGACCTATCGCCAAAGGTCAAACGGAAGCGATGCACTGGCTGTGGGGACTGCGTGGCGCATTGCGCACACCATGCGATCTCCCTCGCAGCGGAAAAAGCGGCGATTGATCCCGACAAATGTGTTGGTTGTGGCGAATGCATTCTGATCTGCCCTCATGGTGCGATTCACGTGCAATGGAGCCGGGATGTTGCCGCGTTTCAGAAAAAAATGGCCGAATACGCGTTTGCCGTGCTTCAAGGAAAACGAAGAAAGGCGCTGTTTCTGAACTTTTTGATGACGATTTCTCCGGCTTGCGATTGTCACCCTTACTCTGACGCCCCCATCGTTCCTGATATCGGTATTCTTGGATCAACCGATCCTGTTGCCCTGGATCAGGCCTCCGTAGATCTGGTCAATGCACAAACTTCCACAGAGGAATGCTGTTTAGAGAGTCTTTGTGCACCGGGTGAAGATAAATTTGGTTCCATTTATCCCAAAATCGACTGGCGGATTCAGTTAGCGCATGCAGAGAAGATAGGCCTCGGCACTCGTAAATACGAACTCATTACCATTTAGTCTTATCCCGCCCTCCAAAAATTTTTCGGCTGGGGATGTCTATCCACGACCCGCTGATTTCATGGGCCTTTCGCAGGGTTCATTTCCAAGCCCCGCGCATCCGAGAGGCCTTCGTTTTCGTACGACCGGAGGTTGGAGAGAGGGGGGGATGCGCCGGTGTCTCCAATCGCACCTGACACCCGATATGAACACCCTGGGGTGTTGTCATTGCACGTCACTTGTGCTATGAGATTTTTATAAATTCGAGATAATTGAGAGGTAGAAAATCATGGAAATCCAAATTAGGCGAGCTGAAGCGACGCAGCTTAAAAAAAAACCCGCTGATGAATCCAAACTTGGATTCGGCGATATCCTTTCGGACCACATGTTTCTCATGGACTATGAATCCGGAAAGGGCTGGCAAAATCCTCGTATCGAGCCCTATCATCAGATCTCAATTGACCCTGCCGCCATGGGCATTCACTACGGCCAGGAAATCTTCGAAGGCCTCAAGGCTTACCGAGGGACGGATGGACACATTCTTCTATTCCGAGCAGAAGAAAACTTTAAAAGAATGAATCGCTCCGCGCAGCGGCTTTGTATGCCGGATGTGGACATTGACCTCGTCATGGAAGGCCTTAAAAAGCTCATCCTTCTCGATCAGGACTGGGTGCCCGGATTGCGAGGGACATCTCTTTATGTTCGACCCACAGTGCTTGCAACGGAACCCCATTTGGGAGTCCGTCCTTCCAAAACGTACCTGTTTTTTATCATAATCGGCCCCGTCGGGGCCTATTTCAAAGAGGGCCTGAGTCCCGTCAAAATCTATGTGGAGGACGTTTACGTCCGGGCCGCCGTTGGCGGCGTCGGAGACGCCAAAACCGCCGGGAACTATGCCGCCAGCTTGCTGGCTGCCGAGAAAGCCAAAGAAAAGGGGTTTACGCAAGTCCTCTGGTTGGATGCCGCAGAGCGAAAATACATCGAAGAAGTGGGAACCATGAATATATTTTTTGCCATCGACGAGGAGCTAATCACCGCCCCGCTGGATGGCAGCATCCTTCCCGGCATCACGAGGGACTCCGTCATTCAGATCGTAAGGGACTGGGGCATAAAAATGTCGGAACGCTCCCTTTCCATTGATGACGTCATAGCAGCCGCCGAAAACGGACGTTTGAAGGAAGCGTTTGGGACCGGGACCGCCGCTGTAATATCACCGGTAGGAAAAATCACCTATAAGGGGAAAGACCATGTCGTCGCCGGGGGAAACATGGGAGACCTTTCTCAAAGGCTGTATGATGAAATCGTCGGGCTGCAATACGGAGAAAAAGCCGATACGCACGGATGGGTTCAACGGATCGATTAGGTTCATCTTCTGTGTGGGGTCTCATTTTGAGGAATTTTTCCGGCCCTGAACCGACCTGACGAAAGGTTTATGAATTCCTCTGTTTTCTCCGATGCTTTCGAGGCTGCAGGGCTGCGATCATCTGCAATTGGCGGCGCTTCTTTCCCTATCCAACGAGGTTCTGAAATGATTCCCACGATCGAATGGAACGGCATGCAAATTCGGATGATCGACCAAAGAAAGCTGCCTTCTAAAATTGAGTGGTTTACCTGTAGAGGACACAAAGATGTCATTCGGGCCATCCAATGGATGGTGATCCGTGGCGCACCGGCCATCGGCGTTGCAGCGGCCATGGGATTGGCATTGGGCGCCCAGTCCATTCGGGCGAAAACTTATGTCTCTTTTATGCGCACATTCAAAGAGATGGCACAAGAAATGCTGCTTGCCCGCCCCACGGCGGTAAACCTGAGATGGGCCGTTGAACGAATGACCGCCCTCATGAAAAAACTGCCCGATCGCCCTCTCGATGAAATCAAGTCGGCCCTCAAAAAAGAGTCGGAAGTCATCCTTGCTGAGGATATTGACATCAACCGCCGAATGGGCAAGGTCGGGCAACGTGTCGTGCCGCACGGCGCCACCATTCTCACCCACTGCAACGCAGGGTCACTGGCCACCGCGGGCTATGGAACAGCGCTGGGTGTCATTCGCGCCGCCCATGAAAATGGAAAGAACATCACGGTCATTGCAGACGAAACCAGACCCTGGCTTCAGGGACTTCGATTGACTGCCTTTGAATTGATGGAAGATGGAATCCCTGTTTCGGTAATTGTCGACAATGCGGCGGGATCCCTCATGAAGCAAAAAAAAATTACCGTGGTGATTACCGGGGCTGACAGAATCGCGGCCAATGGGGACGTCGCCAATAAGATCGGCACCTATCAAGTTGCAGTGCTGGCAAAAGAAAATAAGATTCCGTTTTACGTTGCGGCCCCCATTTCCACCATCGACCCCACGATCAAGAACGGCGACATGATTCCGGTGGAGGAAAGAGGACCCGAGGAGATCCGACGATTTGGAAGATCCAAAATCGGGCCTGCGGGAGTCTCTGTCTTAAATCCCGCATTCGACATCACCCCCTCCAAATATGTCACAGGCATCATCACGGAAAAGGGACTGATCCATCCGCCCTTCAAGACGAACATTGAGAAAGCATTAAAAGACCCCTAACAGAACTTCCGCTTCGCGCCGAATTGCGATATCCGCTGCCGCGTTATCTGTTTACGTCACAGGGGTTTCGCTTTCCTATAACCGGCCATATCAAAGCCCCCACATGCTAACAAATATCAACAAGCGCAACTTTTAGAGTTCTTTTCGTTCTTGCGGTCACCCTGAAGCGAGCATCGATCCGAAAGCCGCACACCCAGATCGGTGTATCCTTGTAAATCAAAAGAGGGATGGATCGCCTGGTTTCAGAAGGGATTTTTATATCTATAAAGAAATCCTTCAGTTTCCGATGGCCGGTCATTCCGAGCGGTACAAACCGATCGCCCGGCCTGAAATTCCG
Source organism: Desulfatiglandaceae bacterium (assembly GCA_046496815.1). Taxonomy (GTDB): domain Bacteria; phylum Desulfobacterota; class DSM-4660; order Desulfatiglandales; family Desulfatiglandaceae; genus JAWOGN01. The sequence goes on along the minus strand of JAWOGN010000148.1, from coordinate 5,208 downwards.
TATCCACAACGGATATACCAGCCTGTCCGCATTCAGAAATGCAACCCCTGGAGACGGCGCCATCTTTGAAAGGCACACACTTTCAAACTCCTCCAGCACCAGGCAACACCCGATGGCTTGCAATTGAAATCTTCCCGGCCCGGTAATCTTATAGCAGAAGTCCTTTACTTCACTATCCGTGTGAACGGTAAACACCAGCTCCTTGTAAACCCTTTTGACAATCACCCCTTTAGGCAAATTGACCTGAGCCTGAGGCTTGTCTCCGCTCGCTATTTGAAGGATGGCGTCTATGTGGCGCAACCCGATCCGGCGCAGACTTCCCGTTGTTTCTTTTAGGAGGTGTCGCAGGACTCGGCATTTTAACGCCTCGGGAAGCCTCCTGAAGGCGGGGATAGGAATGCGGGTCTCTCCGCATGTTTCGCCCCCGGCCTCCTGCCGTATCCACGATTCGGCTTCCTTCGCCAGTCGCGCGTCATCCGCTCTCATAATATGGGACATTTGTCCCAATATTTCTACAATCTTTGGTTGATACCCCTTCAGCTCAGGGATGAGCTTCAGGCGTAGGCGGTTTCGAAAATGCTGCGTATCAAAATTGGAAGCGTCCGTCACATATTTGAGATTTCTGATTTCAAGATAGCGCTCAATCTCCTCCCGGCGTATTTCAATCAGCGGTCGGATGATGCCGTCCCTGCACGGCGGAATGCCTGAAAGTCCTGAGGTGCCACTCCCCCGCAGGAATCTCATCAGCACTGTCTCTGCCTGATCATTCAGATTGTGGCCCATGGCAATTTTTTGAGCAGCGTGCTTCTCCATTACCTGCTCTAAAAAATGATATCTTGCACGTCTCGCCCTTTCCTCCAGCGACCCGCCTCCCGTACGGAGCCGGATACCGGCCTTTTCAACCTCAAAAGGAATATTCAAGGACGCCGCCAAAGATCTGGTAAATTGGGTCTCAAACTCATCAACATCCGGCCTAAAACCATGGTCGAAGTGGGCCACGACCAGTTGAATCTCAAACTCACATTTAATTTGGCATAGCATGTCCAGAAGACCCACCGAATCCGGCCCGCCCGAAACCGCCACAATCACCCGATCGCCGCCGCGAAGCATCTCATATTTAAAAATTGTTTCCCTGACTTTGCTCAGAATCTTCATCGCGATTTTCACGCCTGATGCCACAAAAAAACATGAACAAATCTATTTTGTATAACTTATCATGGTTTAAGGACAAACTCAATTTGACGGCGTTTGATTTGCAATTCATATCAGTTTAGATTATATGAAAAAAGCTGTTCCCGAAAGGCAAGGGGCCGTTGGGATCTCTTTCAAAAATCCAAATTCACCCTCCAAATCAACTCCTTGAGAAAACAGCACTCAATCTTTGGTTGATCCCCTTCGGGATCGATTTCTGTTGACGAATCCTTGCACTGGGATATAGTGAGCGCTCAATTTTCCAAATGGCATTCTGTAAGTCAGGTATGAATTCGAAGCCGATGATTAAGCCCGTCAGCGGAATTTGCACACAGGGAACCGTCCCATGACCGGAAAGAACTTTGACAGCAACCTGAAAACGCTTTTCAGCCCGACCTCGGTCGCCGTGATCGGTGCATCCGAGAATCCGAACAAGCTCGGCTACCACGTCATGAAAAGCCTTACTAAAGGAGGGTACGACGGCGAGATTATACCGGTAAACCCCGGCTCAGAAAGGATTTTTGACCGGGATACGGTTTCATCAATTTTGAAATTTCGGGGCGACATTGATTTGAGCATCATTGTGCTCCCTGCCGAATTGGTCCCGGCAATCTTTGAAGAATGCGAAAAAAAGCACGTGAAAGGAATCGTGTTGATCACGGCCGGTTTCAAGGAAATCGATGACCCCGCCGGCGGTGAACGACAAAGCATGTTGGCCGGGATGGCAAACCGTTCGGGCATACCGGTGATTGGCCCGAACACATTTGGGATCATCAATGTTCACAGGAATCTCAATGCGTCGTTCACACCGGAGTTTTCCAGGGTGGAAAAGGGGGGGGTGAGCCTGGTAAGTCAAAGCGGAGGGATTTCCCATTTATTGGCCTTTATGGCCATGAAAGAGGGTGTCGGATTCAGCAAAATTATCGGACTGGGAAATCGTCTCAATGTAGATTTCGCGGAGATGCTACGCTACCTAAGTGAAGATCCTGACACCCACGTAATTATGCTTTATTTGGAAGGTTTGGACGATCCCCGACCCTTGATGAAAGCAGCGGAAGACATTCGGGGAAAAAAGCCGATTGTGGCGTACAAAACGGGAAGTTCACAAACGGGCAATCAGTCCTCCCTTTCCCATACCGGCTCCATGGCGGGTAAACAAGCGGTCTATGAAGGAGCCTTCCGACAAGCCGGCATCTTTTCTGCGGACAGTACCCAGGCCCTCTTGGATCTTGCGCATGCCCTTTGTGTATGTCCCCTGCCCGATGCTCCCCGGGTCGCCGTGCTCACAGGCCAAGCCGGACCCGGCATGGCAGCCGGCGATATTTGCGAGTTGGAGGGATTGGAGATTACGCCTTTTCAACCTCAAACACAGACAACCATCAACGCGCTTTTACCCCCTCTCGCTCTGAGGACGAATCCTGTGGACATGGGACCTGCGTGGTACGATTCCGACGCCATTCAGGGGATTGTCAAGGCTGTTATGGAAGATCCAAATGTGGATGGAATCCTTCTGCTCATGATGTTTGCCTCTGCCAACAAAGAGGCTGTTCCCCGGCTTTCAAGGCTTTTTCTTGAATGGAATCAAAAGAAACCGGTGATTACCTGCCTCAGTTCCCCCCCGGGCATTTGGGACGATCCGGTGCGAAGACTCGAAAAGGCCGGGGCTATTGTGAATCTGCCCTCACCTGAAAGGGCCGCAAAGGTCATGGCTTCCCTTTGGCAATATCGAAATACCCGCGGTAAACGGGGCGGCCATACCTTCCGGCGCGCCTAGCGTTCGGAGTCCACTACGTTGAGCGCACATTTTTGGTGCGCGTTTTGTTAAATGACACCGACCGCTCGTTTCGAAAATATAAAGGAAAGAAACCATCTTTTCATGGATTTAGCGTCTTGATATAGGACAAAAAAACGGCCGTTGTAGCGTCTTGAACGCTTACCGTGGGTGTTTCCCCAAAAGTTCCGATCTCGACGGATCAACTCGAATTAAGGCAGGAGGTTGAAGTGAATATCATCGAAAATGCGTTACAGAACAAGAGACAAACCCTTTCCGAGCATGAATCCAAGGAATTTTTGCGCGCCTATGGCATACCGGTCACGCGGGAAAAGGAGGCTTTAGATCAGCACCGGTTTTTGGAAGCGGTCCGGGAAATCGGATTTCCGCTCGTTGTCAAAGGGACCGGTTCGCAATGGATCCACAAGACTGAAAGCGCTTTGGTCCATGTGGATATTCGAAGCGAGGATGAAGCCCTTGTCGCTTATCGGGATGTGATGCATAAAATAACGCCCGACGGCGGAAAAGTTTTGGTTCAGGAAATGGTGATCGGCAAAAGAGAGCTGGTGGTCGGACTGACCAGGGATATGCAGTTCGGTCCCTGTGTGATGTTTGGACTGGGAGGTATCTTTACGGAGATCTTAAAGGATATCTCCTTCCGTGTGGCGCCCATTGAGAAGCGGGACGCCCTTGATATGATGCAAGAGATTCAGGCACGGAAGATACTCGAGGCCGTGCGCGGTATGCCTCCGGCCGATCTGGATGCGCTTTCAGACATCCTAATCAAAGTGGGCAACATCGGTGTAGAACAGGAACATGTCAAGGAAATTGACATGAATCCGGTTATTATATCGGGGAGTCAACCGATAGCTGTCGATGCGCTGGTGGTGTTAAACCCTCAAGGCACAAAAACAACCTAACTTGCCATAATCTTTTTCTATCAAGGCGCGTATGGCCTTCATGACGGGCGCCCGGGTCTGCAAGCGAAAGACCCCGCTCGGTTTACCATTCCCAAATAGCTGAGAGGTCGCATGTCCCGCCGCTGGGCCATTTTCGCCATCACATCATTAAACTTTTTTCTCTCTCAGTTCTACCGTGCCTCGAATGCCGTGATCGCGCCCCAGCTCCTGCAGGACCTGTCCCTCGATACTCAAGGGATCGGCCTCATTTCCGCATCCTTCTTCTATGCGTTCGCCCTGACCCAGATACCCCTCAGCATTCTCCTCGACAGGATAGGGCCAAGACGGATCATGACGGCTCTTTCGTTGTTTGGCACCCTTGGGGCGATTATTTTCTCCCGTGCCGATTCCTTCTCCATCGGAATACTGGGTCGTATCCTCTTGGGTATGGGCATGTCCTGCAATCTGATGGGAACCCTGAAACTCCTGACGACATGGTTTGAGCCATTCAGATTTGCGACCCTCGCTGGGATTTTATTTTCCATCGGTACCGTCGGGAGCATGGCTGCCACGACTCCGCTGGTTTTCTTGGTCCAGGAGATAGGCTGGCGTCAAGGCTTCCTCTTGATCGCCGGCATCAATTTTCTCCTGATCGTCGTGCTATTCCTTACGGTACGGGATAAACCTGCAACGGACCCATCCAAGACAGCCTCATCGAACCCCCCTTTCGGACATCCTCACCCCGCTTCCGACTTGCGGCTCCTCCTGAAAAAAAGAGACTACTGGGTGATTTCAATTGGAACATTTGTGAGCTATGGAGTCTTCGCTTCGTTCCAAACCCTTTGGGCGGGACCCTATCTCATGGAGGTCATCGGGCTTTCCGCCATTGGCGCCGGGAATCTTATTTTTTTCATGAATGTGGGAACCATCCTCGGAGGGCCCGCCTGGGGGGCTTTGTCGGATAAGTTACTTAAAAGCCCGAAAGAAATTATTATTGCCGGTCTCCTGAGTATGTTTTTCATCATGCTCGGCCTCGTGATGCTTTCTCGAGGCAGTGCTCTGTGGGTAATCGTCCTGCTCTTTTTTAATTTCGGCCTGTTTCGATCAAGTGGGCCCCTGATGTATGCGCATATCAAAGAACTCCTGCCCCTTGAAATGGCGGGAACAGCCATGACCGGCATTAATTTCTTCACGATGATCGGTTCGGCCGTTTTTCTCCAAGGAATGGGAAGTTTCATGCAACACTTCTATCCCCATGCTTCCCAGGGTCCTGAGGCCTTTAACGCCGCCTTCCTCCTCTATGCGGTCTGTTTGGCCGGGACCACCCTCCTCTACTTTCTTACCAAG
>JAWOGN010000141.1:0-8054 GCA_046496815.1 Desulfatiglandaceae bacterium | reverse complement strand
TGCTCCAGGGCCCTGAGTTGCTCCAGTCTCTCCGCCGCTTCCAGATCCCCCTCAGGTAGGCGAGTGAATCGGCGCAGAAATTCCATTCGAAAGCCATAGAATCCCAAATGCTTGTAATAGGTCCGTTTGGATGCGTCATCACGGAAATAGGGGAGCGGATACCGGGAAAAATAGAGTGCAAAACCCGCTTTATCCGTAACGACCTTCACGTGGTTTGGGTTGTCAATATCCGTTTCATCCTCGATTTTCCACTTCAGCGTCGTCATGGGGATGGACCGGTCTTCCATGAGCGGAGTGATCAACCGGCCGACCGTGGAGGGATAAAACACGGGTTGATCCCCCTGAATGTTTACGACAAGGTCCTGTTTTGTCACACCCGCGCTTTCGGCTGCCTCACAGATACGGTCCGTACCGGAGCGATGCGCCGCGCCTGTCATCACGGCTTTGCCCCCAAATTCACGGACGCACGCAGCGATTCGCTTATCGTCCGTCGCTACGAAGACCTCCGACAGTTCCGGGCATGCGACAGCCCGTTCATACACATGCTGAATCATGGGTTTTCCCGCAATACTTGCGAGCGGTTTCCGCGGAAATCGTGTGGAGTGATATCTCGCAGGTATGAGGGCGAATGTTCTCATCAGAGTGGATTGCGAATCAGAGACCACGGGTTCCGCATCCCCCTGCCGACGAAACCTCAACCGGGAAGCGGTTCCTTCCCATCAGGAGGCTGATTTCATGTAACCGGCACATGCGGAGTCTGATTCCCAGGCGATCACCTTCGTGACCTCATGACGCTTGTTGTCCAGTTTCCGGGAAAGCGCTTCAAAAATATGGCGGGCAATGTTTTCAGAAGACGGATTCAGGGTTTTAAATGCATCCAATTCATTTAAGAACTTGTGATCCAGTTCATCCAGAACGCCTTTTGCTGCCTCCTTTACGCGTCTGAAATCCATGAGCATGCCATCCTTTCCCAGTTCTTCACCTGCCAGGAACACTTCAATTTTCCAATTGTGCCCATGCAGGTTTTCACAGCCGCCCTCGTATCCTCTCAACTGATGGGCCGCTGCAAACTGGGTAACGATTTTCAATTCATACATCCGGTTTTTCCTCGGTCATCGATTCCTCAGCAGCCTTCTTCGCCTCCTCCAATGTCTTCCCGCACTCCGTACACTTTCCGTCAACGATGATACCGGTACACGTGCCGTCGGGACAGAGGATTCTGTCATCAAGATCAAACCCATTTTCTGCCTCGAATGTCGTCTCTTCGGCATCCTCTTCGGCATTCTCTCTCAAGGAAACGCCGCATTCCATGCAAAACTTGGCTTCTTCGGGGTTCACGACACCACAGTCCGGGCAGGTGGTTCCCGGTATTTCTTTCTCACAATGTGGACATTTCACGATGCATAACCTCCTCTGCGAATTGCTGCGTTTATTTCTCTGCAAGCATGGATGGCATCATAAAGTACAGATACGCCGTACGCTTGGACGGACTTCTCGTAAGCCGTCAAAAATGTCCCCTGTTTAGATGATAATGGGAAGTTTGTCAAATACGGATTGGGCTTTCCCCAGGATACTGCGGCTCACCATGTGTCTGGAAAAAATTCAATTGGGGATTGGGAATCGAAAGGTGTTCCCCAAGGCACCGGGCCGTTTCCAAGAACCGCAACCGGCGCCTCGGTAACGGAATTTTGAAAATGGGACTTAGCTTTTCTTGGAAGTTATCGCTTGAAAAGAAGTGATTTGCTGCTTCACTCGGGTGCTCTTACATTTCGGGCACCGTATTTTCTTCTTCTCGTATTCAGAAATTGTCATGGTTTCGGAAAACTTTTTGTTGCATTTTTCGCAAATGAACTCGTACGTGGGCATGGTAGACCTCCTATTACATTCAAGAGTTACATCAGAAAAAATACAATAAAATGATACGTTTCTTCGCTATGTTGTCAAGTCTTTTCCGTGTTTTTCTTCCACCTGCCATTGAATCAAGGCCTCAATTTCGGACCAGTTTCTCACGGTTTGAAACGGATGGGGTTTCCGGTTCCACGGCTGTTCAAAAACAATGGGGGTGATGGGTGTCTTTTCAAGCAAATAACAGGTATCCAGGCGGTCTTCAACGAAGTAACGGATGCCGTATTCCAACAAAACCGGGAGCTTTTCCTGGTGCGTGCAAGTGGCCTCAAGCCGGATGATGCCGGTGTCCACCGGCCGCAACGTTTCCTCTACCCACTCGAGGATCGATTCCCTTTCGGGTCGAGCGGTGACAAAAAGAAGCGGTCCAAGTTGCGAAAGCCGGGTCAATACCTCCACGGCTCCCGTGACGGGTGGGATACCCATCGCGAGTGGATTATCCAGAATTTTTCGAATGATGTCGTTGCTTGTTTCTTCATCAATATCGATGACTTCACGAAAATTGTACTCCGTGATGTCTTCATATTCCACAGACACGCCATACGCTCCGGCTGTCTTGACGAACACACGAAATGTGTCCGCAAAGACACCGTCGATATCGAAAGCCAATTCACCCGGGGCGATTTTTTCTCGCCTCTCCGAAATTTTATTGTTCATGCCCGGCATACCCCGGCGGCGCTATAATTATTACGTCCCGTCATCCCGGTGACGCGGGAGACTGACAACAAACGTGGTGGTTTGCATTCCGCCTTTAATTTCGATTTTTCCTTTCAGCAAACGCATGATTCGGTCCGTGATGTAAAGACCGCGCCCCGATCCTTCACCGTCCCCTTCAAGAAGTTTTTGTCGATCCTTTTCATATATGTGGCCGGTATTGCTGATTTCGGCGCACGCCCAATCCCCGTCGGCGTAAGTACGAATAGATAATTCTCCGCCTCTGAGTGGAATCGCTTTCGTGGCATTGTTCAGCAAATTGTCAAATACCCTCTCCAGATGCGTGACGTAACATCTCACCGTGAGATCCGGCTCGAATGGACCTTCCCTCAGTGTGATATTCTGCCTGAGTTGTTCTCGAATGGCCTCCTCGTTGATCTCAAAGCGTCGCTGAAGCACTTCCGTCAGGCTGACCACTTCCTCTTTTCCGACCTTGTAGATGCTGAGTGCCAGTTCCTGCAGGCGGCTTGTTTCCTGAAAAAGAATATCCAGGTACCTTTGAACCTGCGGTTTCGACTCCGCACCTATCTCACCTTCGAGCAATGCTTTAAGCCTTCGGGCGAAACCGGCTATGGCGATGGCTGGGTTTTTAAAATCGTGCAGGGTGTCATCGAGTCTTTCCATCTTTTGCGCTTTCATCAATTCCAGGCCCAGAAACAGAAAAACATCGACTTCTTCAGGCGTGTAGCGTTGCCTTTGGTCCACAGCATCAAAGGTCATGATGTGGCTGATCTCCCCATCAACGCCGAGCGGGATATATAGTATGGAGTTAATCCCGTAAATCTCGGCAAACCGCTTCATATTTCCCGATATCAATTCGCTTCGTTGAGGGTCCACGATAAGGAGATAAGAGGGGGTCAGGATTTCATGGGGAGAATCCGTTGCATAATCCCGCAGGTTCAACAGGACTTCAAATGCCGGTTCGCTGCCGGCAGGAAAACATTTGCCGATGCTGTGATACCCGCCGGTCTCCGGGAATCCGGCCTCGAGAATGACATGATTGAAGTCATCCGTGACTGAAAAAAGTGCAGTGCTTTGGAGACTGACGATATCCGCCAGCTCCGGCATCACCTGATTAAAGACTTCTTTGAGTTTGACGCCTCCCCGGCGTCCCAGGGTCCGAAATATCCGACCGACGATCGCCTCTTTTTTTTCATTGCTCTTTTGCATGGAGAGGATTTTTTTGCGCGCAATCACAAAGCTCAATCGCTTGGCCATAAGGTTGGCCATTCGAATTTCAAGCGGCGCAATGGTGCGACCCTTTTCGGCGTAGTATATCTGGATAACTCCGACCGTATCCCGTTCACCCGGGAAAAACCGCGTGATTTCGAGCGGGATCGCCATCAAAGAATGAACGCCTCGCCTTTGAACAACGCCCTTATTATGGTAACGCGCTTCCTGGAGAATGTCGGGTACCAAACAGGGAGAGCGGCTCTTGACCACGTCACCGGCAATGCTTCCATTCAGGGGGATATAGGTTTCCCGTGACGCCTCATCCAAAGGATAAGATCCGTAGGACAGCATCTGTTCGGTAAGGGGATCGTAGATCCTGACCGAAGCGGAATGGGCCTTCAGAAATTCCACCATGGAACGGGTGGCGTTTTCCAGTATTTGGCGTTCGGAAAGATCGGGGTCGATTTCCACGATTTCATCCACCTGCCGAATCACCTGATCCAGGAATTCGGAAAGCATGTACTCTTCCGTCCATTCCATGAGACGGTCCCAAAACCCGGAGTCGGCGGGAATTTCCTTTGCCCAGGGTTCCTGCTGTACAAGTTCGAACATGTTCTCTAAAGACGTAAGCATGGTGACCGACACACTTTCTCTCGGCAGGTTGGAAGAATTCAATTTATAAATTTTTCTGTTAACAAAAACAGCGGAAAAAGTCAAGGAAGCTCCTCCCGACGACCCGACATGAATTTCGACGTTTAACTCAGACCTAAACTGATCGGTTCAAGATTCCCCGGGGAAAGCAGGATCAAGTTGAGACGCTCATCCTTGTATTTTCCTTCCGACTGTGAGAAACACCAAAAGCTTGTTAAGCTTGTAAAATTGTCGTCATGTTTTAGAATATATTTTATAATTTTCACAAAACTTTTCAACTGGTGTCCATCCAGAAATGAGATATTTCCGGATGGAGCTTTCAGCGGTCAGCAATCAGCCAAAACCTTGTCTTTCATGTCGTCTTTTGCTGAAAGCCGAAAGCTGAAAGCTCATCGCGCGAATCCATAAATGCCTGTTAATGGATGAGCACTAACTAACCCTCACGTGATATGCGAGGTAACGACAATGAATACGCATGATTTGATCAGCAGAAGGGAGTCAATGAAACGCCTGCTTCAGATATCCGGCGGAATCGCCCTTTCCGGTGCCGTGCCCTGGAGATCTCAAATCCCGTCCGCTTTTGGGGCCGGAACGCAAAAAGAGAGTTTGATCATTGAGGGAATCGGGGAGACGGAAGGGTATTCCGTCCACGCGTTAACCCAAAAGGTTTTTGATGCTGCCGGGGGCATCCGTCAATTTGTCTCAAAAGGAGATGTCGTCGTGATCAAACCCAATATCTCCTGGGCAAGACCGCCACATCTCGCCGCCACCACCAACCCCGAAGTCCTGGAAAGCGTCATAGCGCTTTGCCAAGAGGCGGGCGCCAAGAAGGTCAGGATCGCCGATAACACGATCCACAATGCCAAGCGCTGTTTTGCCATCACCGGCGCGGGGGCGGTCGCGAAAAAGACCGGTGCCGACCTCATTCACCCGAGATCGTCACTCATGAGAGAAATGAAGTTGCGGGGCCGGCGGCTGGACGTCTGGCCCGTTTTTGTGCCCCTGGTGGAAGCCGACAAGATCATTAATCTGCCGGTGGCGAAGCATCACTCCCTGAGCGCTTTGACCCTCGGAATGAAGAACTGGATCGGAGGCGTCGGCGGCAGCAGATGGTCGCTCCATCAGGATATTCATCAGACCGTTGTGGATCTGGCCCAATTTTTCAAGCCCACCGTCACGTTGATTGACGCCACCCGCATCCTGATCAGAAACGGTCCGTCCGGAGGCAGTCCCTCGGATGTGGTGACCAAAAACCGCCTGATCTTGAGCAGCGACCCCGTGGCGGCAGATGCATGGGCGGCACGTCTTTTTGATGCCCAACCGGAGAAGATTGGGTTTATTCGGCTCGCAGAAAAACAAGGGCTCGGAACCGGCAATCCGGAAAAACTGGACCCGCGGAAAGTCACGGTATGAAGGCAAAACACCTTGTCCGGATACGAAGAGTCAGCCAGGCCTTCTTTTTGTTGCTTTTCCTCTTCCTGCTGGTGGAAACTCGAATCCCGGCGGACATGTATTTCGATTATTCCGCTTTTGTCGGCACGGAACAGGATATTCGTCTGGATCAGCCCGTAACTTTCTTCTTCGAGCTGGATCCGCTTGTCTGGCTTTCCTCGCTTCTTTCCGGCGGGCGATGGGTCCAAGGGTTCATGTGGGCCATCGGGGTCCTAGCCTTGACCCTTCTTCTGGGGAGGGTCTTCTGCGGATTCATCTGCCCGTTCGGCACCCTTCACCATTTGGTGAGCCGGGCAAAACCCGCTCTCAAAGGAAATCAGATGGTGCGGGCCAACCAAAAGACGGCGAGTCAAAGAATCAAGTATTTTGTCCTGATTGGGCTTTTGTTAGGAGCCGTCCTCGGCCTGAATTTCATCGGCTTGATGGATCCCATATCATTTCTATTTCGTTCGGTGGCGCTGGCGATCCTCCCCGCTCTGGGTGGGGGGATTCGTGCATTCTTTGATATGCTGGCTCAAAGCGACATAAAGGTCTTGAATCTCTCAAGCTATGCTGCGGAGGTTTTTGTCTCGCCTGTGTTCGGCTACGCGGCAGTCGCTTTTCACACCGCATGGCTTATCGGTTTCCTGTTTCTTGTCGTTTTGTTTCTCAATCGGATCCGCCCGCGCTTCTGGTGTCGCACCCTTTGCCCGCTGGGCGCACTCCTGGGTGTTTGCTCCCGTTTCAGCATACTGAAATTGGAGAAGTACCCGGAAAGATGCACGAATTGCAAATTGTGCACCAAAAGCTGCCAAGGGGCTGCAACCCCCATCCCCGGTCGGAAGTGGGAGAGCGCGGAATGTTTCATGTGCTTCAATTGCTTTGATGTTTGTCCTGAGCAGGCGCTCGCCTTTCGGTTCAAGTGGGCGCCGCATCCAAACAAGGCCCCGGATTTGGGCCGCCGCGCTGTATTGGGGGGCTTGGTGGCCGGTGTCTCTCTACCCCTGTTGGCACGTCTGGACGGGCAAATAGACAAGGTGTCCGACGCCCGCCTCATAAGGCCTCCCGGAGCGCTTCCGGAAAAAGATTTTCTCACCCTGTGTCAGCGTTGCGGCTTGTGTATGAAGGTGTGCCCAACCAACGTCATCAACCCGACCCTGACCGAAGCCGGCATGGGCGGATTCTGGACCCCCCATCTTGTCATGAACCAGGGTTACTGCGAATATACCTGTACCTTATGTGGGAGTGTTTGTCCCACAGGAGCCATCAAGAACATTTCGGTTAAGGAGAAGACCGACACGCCGATCAGAATCGGTTCCGCTTATGTGGATCGGGGAAGGTGCCTGCCCTGGTCCGGCAATGGCCCCTGTATTGTGTGTGAGGAACACTGCCCCACCTCCCCCAAGGCCATTTATCTTCGTGAAGACATCGTCGCAGGCGCGGATGGCAGGAATCTCAAAGTCCAATTGCCTTATGTGGACCTTAAAAGGTGCGTGGGATGTGGGATCTGTGAAAACAAATGCCCGGTGAAGGGAAAACCGGCCATCAGAACCATCGCAGCAGGAGAGTCCCGCTCTCTGAAAAACCAGCTTCTGCTGGGACCTTGATAAACAAATCCGAATCGTATGAATTTAGCGCTTTGAAATTGTGGGTTTGGGGCCGTTGGGATCTCTTTGAGAAGGCTGCAACACAAACTCTACACTACACGTGGAACGCCCCCATACCCGAAATAAGGGGCTCGGTGCAGGCAGAGAAGACCTCAGGTGCGCAAGAGATTTTCCTCCGGGGCTGTCCCGGAATGAATTTTAAGTCCTCGCTGCCGTTCCATGGAATGAGGGCAGCATTTGCAGCCTTCTCAAAGAGATCCCAACGGCCCCCCTTTTCCGATATTGGGGATTTTCAAAGGGGTAAATGATACGAAATCCCAGGTTCAGCCTTCAGGGTTTGAACTCGCTCCTTCTTGGCGCCGGCGTGCCGACAGGCGAGGCAAGAAGGAATTCATAAATCCACCTAATCTTTGTTGTCTTCAAGGAGAAAAGAGTGAAGCCGGTCGAGACGTCGGAGGTAAAGATCCGGGTGAGTGATCTCACCATGGCCTATGGCGACTTTGTGGTCATGCGGGATCTCAACTTCACCATAAACCGGGGGGATGTCTTCATCATCATGGGCGGCAGTGGATG
>JAWOGN010000133.1:0-3938 GCA_046496815.1 Desulfatiglandaceae bacterium | reverse complement strand
CTGATCATATTCCTCATAACGCACTGCCGGCTCCAGGTTGATCCCTTCAATGAAATATCCTGCCTGGAAATACCATCCTTTTGGTTCTTTATTCTCTCTATTCGGTTGTGAATAGTCCTCCTCCCATTGGTTATACTCAAACTGAAAAGTGATTTTCTCCCAATGACCGGAAATATCGAATCCCCAAAGATTTCTATCTTCATCAGAAGCGCTTTCCCGGTATTCGATGGCGTTTTGCAAGGCGTAATGGATTCCCAGGGTGAGATGTCTTCCCCGGCCGAGATGGGCATCACTCTTTTTTTTCTCCACCCAACCGGGAGGCGAGAATTCAATTCGCCCCCCAAAGAATGGATCGGCCTTGCGCACGGTGTTGCCTGTTCGCAGGGTTTTCCCCTCTTCCCAGCCGTCTGCGTAGGCCAATTGGTAATTCATAAGGCCTTCCAGAAATTTCCCATGAAAGAGCAGGTTGGGCTGATAGTAATCGCCAAAAACTTTCTTGGCGGCTTCGGTGGCGGCAGCTCTTTCAATAAGAAGCTGCTCGGTGGAGGAGGTCAAGGATATGCGTGAATAGGGGAGTTTGGCTTTACCGCCTCTGACCGAGAATTCATCCAAAAACTTATAATCCAGGTAGGCGTAAAAGAGATCCACCTCGTCATCGTTGCCTTGCTGTCCCCACTTGTCTCCTTCGAGATGAAGGGCATATTTGAGATTCTTTAACAGATTCCCTCCGAACTCCAGGCGCGCCCGTCTTAGGTAGAGGTCGCTTTCGGATTGATAGCGACGCCCGTCACGGCTCGTGGTCAAATCCCCAAAGTCCAGTCGGGGCTGGAGACGAAACCTAAGGGTAATATCGGTGTTTTCGGCAACCTTCATGGTATAGCCTTTTGTCTCCTCTCCCAGAAGAAATTCTTGGGCAGAGGCAGGGTTCCAGAGCAGAATAAAAACCAAAACAAAAGGCGGAAACCTATAACACAGAAATTTCATACTCCTCTCCTCCCCTATTGAAAGGTCCGCATGCACAGGCACTATTGACGGTGACTACGGCTTAAAAAAGAAATTTGGCGAATGTCGTGTTTCGACTCCCCTTCTTCATCCGGCGTCCGGATCGTGGAGATCCGCCGCCTCAATCGCGTTCCCTCACCTGAGATGCGTAAAGAATTGCGTGCGGGGAATCCCCTGAAAAACTCAACGGTTTGGTTCCTCCAAATTTTTTAAAGGCAATCCCAAAAAACGGAGGGCCCCAGGGAAGGTTTGATAGGTAAACCATGCGCGGAGCTCTCATGACATTTAGGATTGCCGACGTCGAATCTAAAATTCTTCTTCGTTCCTAACTGAAATGTGGTCCGGCCGACGAGGCATCGGGTGAGGCAGCAGGATTTTGTGTTTTTCGGTTTGTAAGATATGAGATTTGCGCTTGTGAGTCAAGAAAAAACAATCGCACCCTGTGGGGCATGACTCGGTTTATCCTTGCTCCAAAACTTCCCTTATTTTCCCTGACAAATTGCTGATACTAAACGGCTTCTGTATAAAGGCGTCGCACCCGTGTTTCATGATCTCTCCCGCCTGACCCTCTATTCCATATCCGCTGGTGAGGAGAACCTTGACCTCGGGGTCGATCTCCTTCATTCGATGATAAGCCTCTCCGCCATTCATGTCCGGCATCGCCATATCCAGGATTACCATATCAACCTTGTCCTTGTTTTCTCTGTAAATCTCAACCGCCTCTCCACCGTTCTTAGCCTCCAGCACGTCATACCCCATCATCTTCACGATCTCGCTCCCAAGACTCAACACCATTTCTTCATCATCCACGACCAAGATGGTCCCGTTACCTTCAACCATTTTTTGAATGCTTTTCATGCCTCGCTGCTCCTGTTTTTCCGTTAACGGCAAATAGACACTGACTGTGGTTCCTTGGTTTTCCTCTGACGCAACGTCCAAATAGCCTCCATGACGTCTCACCAAGCCATACACTGCGGCCATACCAAGGCCTCGTCCCTGGAATTTTGTCGTGAAAAAGGGCTCAAATATTCGGTCTTTTGTCTTCCTATCCATGCTCTTTCCATCATCTTCAATCCTGACACAGACAAAACGATCAAGATCGGATTCCAGATGAATTTTTTCAAATTCCTTCCGGACGATGCCATTTCCAGCTGAAATTTTTATTCTGCCCTTACCTTCAATCGCCTCGGCTGCATTTGAAAGGATAGCCGAGATCGCCATCTGCATTTGGGCAATATCCACTTCCACATTTAAGACTTCAGCGGGCAGGTCTGTTTCGATTCTGACTCGAGGATCGGTCGTATGCTGAACTAAGCTTACGGTATCCAGCACCAGCTTCTGAATAGACACAGCCGTGGACTGGTGGTTACCGTCTTGTGCGTACGCGAGTAATTGATCCGTCAAACCGGTCATCCGATCAAGGGGAGCCTTGACGGCACTTAAATACGTTTTTATGTTTTCGTTTCCGGGGCTTTTCATCTGGAGGAGCTCGGTGTTCCCAATAATGGCAAACAGCGCGTTGTTGAATTGATGTGCGATTCCTCCGGCCAGAGTGCCGATGGCCTCCATCTTCTGCGCGTGGCGAAGGTGGTTTTCAAGCCGCATCCGTTCAGTAATATCCTTCAGGATTACGACGCATGATCTGTTCTCAGCGTCCCGAACCGGAATGACCTCCATTGAAACCTTCTTATCTCCTAATTCCCATGGATAATTTTCCGTAGTGCTACCCGGCATCTCCTCGTTCATGTCCAGGAGATTTTCAACTCTCCGCCTGAAATTTCCCTGAAAAAGATCCGTGAAGTCTCTGCCCAATAAATCCTCTTCGACAATGTCGATTAATGAGACTGCGGCGGGATTGGCATAGATGATCTTTGCATTCCCATTGAGCTCCAGAATCCCCTCGGACATATTGTTCAATATGACATCCGAGTGTTTTTTTGAAGCCACCAGTTCTTTTGTAACTTGGCGTTCATAGATATCTTCAAGCCCTATGATCTTTTTATTTAACATTGTAGAGCCTGCTTGGCCCAAATTATTCAGTACCGCCAAAACATGCTCGCCCATTTTATTGAATGGTCCTTTGGCAATACAAGCATCGGCGCCCATATCGACAAAGTCAACCCGCTCCTCCGCTGCTATGGCGGAAAGGATTACAATGTGAACTTGTCTAAGCGCCGGGTTTCGACGAATGATACGACACAGTTTATCGCCGCTGATATTCGGCATGACAAGATCAAGGAAGATGACATCCGGCTTGAAACTTCGCAGAATACTCAGGGTGGAGATCCCATCATGTGCGGTGATCACTTGATACCCCTCCCTTTCAAGAAGATTGCTCATGAATTTCAGCACGACCGGATGGTTGTCCACCACCAAGGCTTTCTGCTTCATATGGAATTCCCTCTTATTGCAGAATTCATCTTCGCTGCGTTGCTTCCTGTATCAGTATTCCGGGTCCAAAATGAAATGAGTAAACCTGATTTTTCAAAAAAAGCGTTTGGTTTCGTTCTATCTGTTTTCAGAGATGCACGAATTGAGAAAGGTAATCTTTGAAATAGGTTGAATTTACGGTAAATTATGAATTTATACTCATAATATCGAACCCGGTAACGAAAAACTTGAATGAAATCTCATTTCTTTCTAAATCCGGCCGCATCCTTTTTACTGCTTTTATTTTCCCATCCGGCAATGGGCCGGGATTTGTCGTTTGATGGAAGCCGATTTCTCAATGTATGAACGATTAACTGTTTTATTTTATTTCATTTGCCGACTGCGTGCCCCTAATTTTCTGAATTCATTTTAAATAATGGTCACCATAGTATTTGGACATCGGTGGCTCATTCAAAAGAACATCCGTAGACAATCACGAATAAACCTTGAGTCAAATTTGATGAAATCGTAAAAAGTCGTCACTCCGTTGAAAACCCCGATGAACA
>JAWOGN010000093.1:0-4761 GCA_046496815.1 Desulfatiglandaceae bacterium | reverse complement strand
GATTTTACTGGTCGGGGCGAGAGGATTTGAACCTCCGACACCCTGCTCCCAAAGCAGGTGCGCTACCAGACTGCGCCACGCCCCGAAATCTCATTGAGTGGAATTCAAATTTAACGCAAGGGTCGTCACAAAATCAAGCCCATTTTTGTGTTGCACCACCTCTCTCACCCCCTTGACCCTCCATCTTCTTTCCTTTATAATGCCCCCCCAAATAAAGAATCCTTCTTCACTATCTCAAAGTGTTGCGAATCTCACACCCTTATTCATGACTCAGGAGGCCTGAATGGATACACCGCGAAAGCTTGGTATCGGAATCGTAATGATCGTTCCCGCATTCGTGTTTGGTGCGGCTGTCTGGGCACTGCTCGAATCCTGGTTCGCCGTTCTTGTCTCACAGGTGATTATGGCGCTTCTGTATGCTTCGATCACATTGGGTTGGCCCGTCGCGCTTGTGAAAAAGGGACGGAACGGAGACCGCACACATTTCAATAATCCTCACACCGCTGAGCACTAAACCAAATCCTCCCACAAACATCGACAGGGGATTGGGCCTCTTTGTCCCAATCCCCTGTTGATGTTTGTGAGGGCTACGTGCTTATTTATACAATACCCAGACTAAATTTCAGTGAGTTCAAGGTATTTTTCATAAGCATCGTGATGGTCATCGGACCCACGCCACCGGGAACGGGTGTGATGTACCCTGCAATTTCTTTGGCTTCATCAAAGTCCACATCCCCTTTCAGTATGGCGATCTTCTTGCCGGTCTTTTCACTGATCTTTTCACCGACCCGATTGACCCCGACGTCGATCACACACGCCCCCGGCTTGATCCACTCGGGTTTTACAAGCCCGGGAACGCCTGCGGCCACTATCAGGATATCCGCGCGTTTGCAGTGAGCTTCCATATTTTTTGTCCGCGTATGGACGACCGTTACGGTTGAATTGGCGCCCTCCGCTTTCTGCAGCATCATGTTGGCAATCGGTTTGCCCACGATATTGGATCGTCCCACCACCACGACCTCGGCCCCGCTTGTCTCCACGCCGGCCCGAACGATCATTTCCTGAATGCCGGCGGGTGTGCAGGGGGGAAACTTGACTTCAGAGCCTCCGATCATCAAGCGGCCCACATTGACCGGATGGAACCCGTCCACATCCTTGTCCGGGTCAATGGCGTTGAGAACCTTCTTTTCATCAATGTTCTTGGGGAGCGGCAACTGCACCAGAATGCCATTGATTTTATCATCCTTGTTGTACTTATCGATGAGAGCGAGCAGATCCGCCTCGGATATATCCACAGGCCGGCTGTCCTGAATCTCATTGAAACCCAGTCCTTGGGCCGTCTTGATCTTTGCGGTGACATAGGA
This sequence comes from Desulfatiglandaceae bacterium, assembly GCA_046496815.1. GTDB lineage: Bacteria > Desulfobacterota > DSM-4660 > Desulfatiglandales > Desulfatiglandaceae > JAWOGN01. Next base: position 3,397 of record JAWOGN010000093.1, on the reverse strand, counting down.
TATCGAGGCAGGGTTCTCCCCCACCAGGATGGTTACAAGACCGGGGACAACCCCATGTGTCTCCTTGATTTTTTTGACGTCCTCTTCAATCTCCTTGAGAATTTGATCCCTTATTTCAGTGCCTTTAATCAATTTTGCAGTCATGTGCTGTCTCCTTTCCTGATAGTTTTCGGTTTTATTGCGACCCAAACGCTCACGGGATGGATGCCCTCAGAAGATTGTCGGATCTCCTTAGCACAATTGCAATTTGATATCAAATTTTTTATCTTCAATCTTCAGGGCGATGCATGGGTTTTAAATTGCACGTTGTGGGTGCCGGCAGCGTCCTTAATCACAACGGTCCCCTTCATCCCATAAAAAGCAGGACCCCTGAAGAAACCCGGCGTCCGAGTCAAGCCCGTAAAAACAAAAGGCATACGCGTTATGTCGCTTGCGGCACCGGTTACCCCTTTTTTTTCTTGAGACTTCTTACCACAAAAATCAGGACCACCAATGCCAGCAAAGCGAATATTGCAAAATTGTATCGGAGCATAATCCGGCCCATATTTTCCTTGACTGTGTCCCAGTTCCTGCCCAATACGTACCCCAAACTTATCCAGATCAAATTCCATACACCGGCGCTGAGGAGGGCATACAGCGTGACCTTCGAAAGCTTCAGTCCGGTTATCCCTCCGGCCAAAGAAATGACGGATCGGATCCCCGGGAAAAACCTGTTTAAAAGCACGAGAAAATAGCCGTGCCTCCGGTACCATGCTTCGGCCCGGACGATATTTTCGGCTTTAAAGAACCAGTAATCCCTTTCGATGAAAAAACGCCTCCCCAATATCCTTCCAATCCAAAACAGAAACATAAACCCGGCCACGCTGCCCAGCGTGGTTGACAGATAGACACCGAAAAAATGAAGCCGCTCGGTGCCGACGAGAAACGCGCCGAACGCAGTGATGGTATCTCCGGGAATCGGTGGGAACACATTTTCGACAAATGCGCTTACACCCAGGACGAGATAGATTAAATTCTCGGGAAGCAAACTGAGAGAATCAAAGAAACGGTCCAGATATGTCAAACAACTTGTCTCCTTTGGGTTTAGGTCCCAAAATCAGCGTTTTTTCCAAGTCAATCATGCTTTCGCTGATCGTTTATGGCGCCGGCCGAAAGCCTTGGTGATTATCAAGTTTTGAACGCAAAAAAACAAGCGGGCTTTTTGTCTTGACCTGACAAATCGCTTCTGTTAACTGATTCTGGACGTTTTCGTAAGAATCCATTAAATGGTGCCCTACTGAATCCTTGACGGCTTTGTAAAAAGTCGGAGAGCGGCGTTTTGCGTCATTCCGCACTCGATGTGGGACCGGAGTGACAGCGTTGTAAGTATCGCTGTAAAATTGGAATTCTTTGAAGCTGCCGCAGGAGAAAGAGAAACCAAATGGCTAAGAAAAAAATCACCAGAAAAGAACTGCTGAAAGACACCGATGAATTTTTCACCTTTTCCGCTAAAATCGCCAACTTCGTCACCGCCCACCTGCGTCAAATAAAGTATGTCGGCGTGGCCCTTGCCATCCTTGCTGTTGCATACCTGGGAGTTCAAAAGTACCTGGGATATGCCAACCAAAGCGGGCAAAACGCTTACAATGAGGCCCATTACATTGTGGTTGAGGAGATGAAACCCGATCCCAACCCTGACAATTTGAAAAAGTCAAAGGAATTATTCGAGAAAGTCAGGGATGAACATGGTTTATCCAAGGCTTCCCGATTGGCACTTCCCCAGATTGCGCATTTAGAGTTTGTCAATGCGAACTACGACGACGCCATCGACCTTTACCAAAAGTATCTCGAAAAGGTTTCGGGAAAGCCGCGCTATGAATTTTTGGCCAATGTGGCCCTGGCCACCTGCTTTGAGGCCAAAGGGGATTTGAAGTCGGCCATAAAGATATTAATCTCCCTTTCAGAGCGCGCGGACAACCCATTTGCCGAATCGGCCCAACTGAATCTGGCCCGTCTTTACCGGCTTGACAATCAAACGGAAAAGTCAAAACAAATTCTTGAAAAAGTCGTCGAAACGCATCCGGAATCTCCCTTTCTCGACTTTGCAAAGGCCCATCTCTAAGAAGACCGCCCGCTTTATACGTCGTTTATTGCTGACCGACTTAGTCGGAAATGCTTTACGCTTGACACCCCTCAAATTATTCCTTACAGTCACTTTATAGCTAAAATATAGCTTTTAGAAGGAGCTGTATCATGATTATACCTGAGATTCTGGCCAGAAATGCCCGAATGTATGGGGATAAGATTGCGCTGATTGAAAGAGAACCTTCAAAAAACAAGCGGGCAACCCTTACATGGAAAGAATTTGATGATACCGCGAACCGAGTCGCCAACGCCCTTCTGGCCAAAGACATTCAAAAGGGGGATAAGGTCATCCATCTGATGATGAACTGTCTTGAATGGCTTCCCGCATACTTTGGGATTCTGAGGACCGGTGCATGGGCCGTCCCCCTGAATTTCCGCTTTACGGCCCAAGATATCCGCTATTGCGCTGAAATTGCTGAGGCCAAAGCACTGATCTTCGGGGAAGAGTTCGTGGAGCGCATTGATACCGTCAGAGACGATCTGAGAACCATCACGGACTATGTATTTCTGGGTCCTTCTGAAATGAAGCCGGATTATGCAGAAGCGTTCGAAGCATTTACAGACACGGGATCTTCCAAAAGCCCGAATGTACCCGTAGACCTCCTCGATGAAGCGGGGCTCTACTTCACTTCTGGGACAACTGGGACACCGAAGCCAATCCTTCTGACTCACCGGAATTTGGAATTCGCCTGTATCATTGAAAACCGTCACCACAACCAGACTCACAAAGACAATTTTCTATGTATCCCGCCCCTCTACCACACCGGCGCCAAAATGCACTGGTTTGGGAATTTTATCGTCGGTGCACCGGCGGTGATTCTCAAGGGCGTAAAGCCCCAATGGATTCTCGAGGCCGTCTCCGAAGAGAAAGTCACCATTGTGTGGCTGCTGGTTCCATGGGCACAGGACATCCTGGTCGGCATTGAAAATGGGGAAATAAAATTAGCGGATTATAACCTGGACCAGTGGCGTTTGATGCATATCGGGGCACAACCGGTTCCCCCGAGCCTCATCAAGAACTGGAAAAAGGTGTTCCCCCATCACGACTATGACACGAATTATGGATTGAGCGAGAGCACGGGCCCTGGTTGTGTCCACTTGGGGATTGACAATCTCCACAAGGTAGGCGCGATCGGCATACCCGGATTTGATTGGGAATGTCGGATCGTAAACGCTGACCTTGACAAGGTCCCGAATGGGGAGGCCGGAGAACTCATGGTCAAGGGACCCGGCATCATGAAGGAATACTACAAGAACCCGGAAGCGACTCGAG
>JAWOGN010000170.1:0-38234 GCA_046496815.1 Desulfatiglandaceae bacterium | reverse complement strand
GCTATTGCCGATTTGACCGCTTCATTGGCTGTTGCCATGGACGAAAGGCAAGCGTCCAAATCCTGTCGCACAGCCAACTCTGCCACGCCGAGTTCCAGTATTCTCAAAGCTTCAAAGACCGCTTTGGTATCTTGTAACGTAATTGGACGCACAACGAAGCCCTTATTGGGATGCGACTGAACCATCAGGTCACCGGCCAGACGCAGCAGCGCTTCTCTAATGGGCGTCCGGCCGATAGCCAAGTCCTCGACAAGCTGCTTCTCCTCCAACCGCTGACCGGGCTTGTATTCGAGGCTGATTATCTTCCGATAGATTTCCCCGTATGCGGTGGCCCCGAGCGGCTGTTTGTTTTCTACTTTCTTGACTGCGTTTTTCATATCCAATAACATTATGTTTTAAATCGATTAATTTAAATCCATTAAAAATATATTTATTTTATATGTCAAGTATTTTTGCGGCGGTTTCCTATATGTGCCCGGGGTCGCCGGCTTGGCGCCGACAGCATGGTAAGAGTTTAACGCATTGAATGGGGTCGGGAGCGAAATGTCGGATTGGTGGGGGTCTTCGCAGCCCGTATTGGAAGGGCGAGGGTAATGCAGAACATCTTATCTTGAAGTTTCCATGAAAAGAAGTATGTTATGGGTCAGTAAAAGCAGGGCACGAATTGCAACGCAAGAGCATTTTCTAGAACTGGGTGGAGAGAGACGCACTATGGAAGATAAGAGAAAAGTAAAAATTAACCGTGAGTGGTGCAAGGGTTGCCGTATCTGCGTCGCGTTCTGTCCCAAGTCGGTTTTGGAAATAGATGCCGAGGGCAAAGCTTCCTGGGCGCATCCCGAAAATTGCATCCGATGCGGCCTGTGTGAATTGAGATGCCCGGATCTGGCCATTGAATTCGAGTAGAGGGAAAAAATGAACCCAAATCTTCAGTTTGTTCAGGGCAACGAAGCGATCGTAGAAGGGGCGCTGTACGCAGGGCTTCGCTTTTATGCCGGATATCCCATTACGCCGTCGACTGAAATTGCGGAGATCTTGTCCGTGAGCCTCCCCAAAGTGGGAGGGACGTTTATCCAGATGGAAGATGAGATTTCCTCCATGTGCGCCGTAATCGGTGCGTCCCTGACAGGCCAGAAAGTCATGACCGCAACCAGTGGGCCCGGATTCTCGCTCATGCAGGAAGCCATAGGCTATGCGGTCATGGCGGAAGTCCCTTCGGTCGTGGTCGACGTGCAGCGCGGAGGTCCCAGTACGGGGTTGCCCACTTCCGTAGCCCAGGGGGACATCATGCAGGCTCGATGGGGCACCCATGGCGACCACGCCATCGTCGCCCTCACCGCCTCCAATTTGACGGATGCCTTTTCCATGACCGTCGAAGCATTTAACTTAGCCGAAACATTTCGAACGCCCGTGATTCTTCTTTTTGACGAGGTTTTGGCGCACATGCGTGAAAAGATCCTCATCCCCGATCCCGGCGAGATTGAGGTCGTAGAGCGGTTGAGAACTTCCGTTCCGGGGGGGACCGACTACCATCCTTACCTGGCGCGTGAAGACGGCAGACTCCCCATGAGTGATTTCGGAGGGGTCCATCGCTACAACGTGACGGGCTTGTTTCACGACATGTGGGGATTTCCATCAAATGATCCGGCGGTTGCTTATGAACTGCTTCATCATCTGGTGGATAAACTGAGAAACCGGGCTGACAGTATCGCCCATTACAAAGAGCATTTTACTGAAGATGCCGATATTCTCTTGATTTCCTATGGGAGTTCCGCCAGGAGTGCGCTTCACATGGTGGAAGAGCGTCGAAAACGGGGGGTCAAAGTCGGGCTGCTTGAACTCCAAAGCCTCTGGCCCTTTCCCAGACAAACCGTACGGGAAAAATGCGAGGGACGGAGCCATGTGTTGGTTGTCGAGATGAACATGGGTCAAATTTTTCGTGAAGTAAAGTGCTGTGTTTCCAACCCCAACGGCGTGTATCTTGCGAATCGATTCGACGGTGTTTTCATTTCACACTTGGACATCTCACGAGTCCTGAACATGCTGCTTGGGAAAGGGGTCTAAAATGGCAGTCAAAGATTATCTGCGTCGGCGTTTTTTTCCCCAGATTTGGTGTGCCGGATGTGGTCACGGCATCATTATGGGAGGGATGATACGCGCCATTGAGCAGCTCGGGCTCGATAAAAATGAAATTGTAGTCATCTCCGGAATCGGATGTTCCTCTCGAATGCCCGGGTACCTCGATTTTCATACCATGCACACGCTTCACGGGAGGGCGCTGGCCTTTGCGATGGGGGTCAAAATGGGACGTCCCGAACTGAATGTGATCGTCCCCATGGGCGATGGAGACGCCGCCGCGATCGGAGGAAATCATCTTATCCATGCGGCGCGCCGCAACATCGACCTGACGGCCATCATCATGAATAACCACATATATGGGATGACGGGGGGGCAGTTCTCTCCCATGACGCCATTCGGGGACAAAGCAACCACCGCTCCCTTCGGAACAATCGATCACGCCTTCGACCTTGTGGAATTGGGAAAGGGAGCGGGAGCGTCTTTCGTCGCAAGAACCACCACCTTCCATACCCAAGAGATGATTCGCATCATTGTGAAGGCAATTGAGCACAAAGGCTTCTCCATGGTTGAAGTAATGACGCAATGTCCGACATACTATGGCCGGAAAAATAAACGGGGGAGTGCCGCCGACATGATGAAATATTTTAAGCAGATTACGGTTCCGGTCGGATCCAAGAAAAAAGCCGAGCATCCCGAACTGATTGAACGGGGTATCTTCCTTGAGGAACAGCGCCCCGAGTATTCAGCCACTTATTTGGAATTCATCGAAAAACAGCGGGCGCAAAAATCAACCGTGAAGAAATAGCGTCGGGGTCACAAGCCAATGCATAGCAAACGCATCGTTTTCAGCGGGTCAGGGGGACAAGGGGTCATTACAGCGGCCATCATTTTGGCCGAGGCTGCAGCTATTTATGAGGACCTCAATGCGGTTCAAACCCAGGTTTATGGACCGGAGGCCCGCGGGGGCGCCACAAGATCCGATATCGTGATATCCGAGGAGCCCATTTATTATCCCAAAGTGCTCAATCCCGACTTCTTGGTGAGTCTCACACAGGAGGCATACAACAAATACGCAGGGCTTATACGACCCGGCGGACTCCTATTGACGGACAGTCATTTCGCGAAACCGGAATCCAGGATAGATGCCCGCCAGGTGCAACTGCCCATGTACGAGTCGGTCATAGAACAAATCGGCAAACCCATTGTGTTCAATATCTGCATGCTCGGAGCATTTGTCGGACTCACGAGCGTGGTGAAGGTCGAATCCATTCTGAACGTCTTGGGAACCAAAATACCGACGGACTTCCTGGACATGAACAGAAAGGCACTTGAAATTGGGCTCGCGTTGGCCCGGAAGCGTTCGTGAAACGCCCGCGTGTCTTCGTCGCAGGGAAGGCAATTAAAAAAAACGGATCATCTTTCACTCCCCATACCGTCACACGGAATTCCGCTGCAAGCCGGTGGGCGGGTGCGCCGGTTGTAGATTCGCCGGGGTCGTCGTTTCAGCCATTTGTCACCCTAAAGGGGGATATTTCCGTGCCTTCGTCCGGGGATCGAATCCTTTTTTTCCTGAAGCATCATCAGGGCCCCGATCAGTTTGGGCCGAGTATCCTCCGGGAGTATGATATGGTCAATATAGCCGAGTTCCGCCGCCCGAAACGGGCTGGCGAAATTATTCCTATAATTTTCCACTAATTTATCTCGAGTCTCTTCGGCGTTGTCTGCGTCCGCGATCTCTTTTCTGAAGATAATGTTTGCGGCGCCCTCAGGTCCCATAACAGCGATTTCAGCTGTGGGGAAAGCATAGTTGATATCCGCCCCAAGGTGCTTTCCCGACATGGCAATATAGGCCCCGCCGTACGCCTTTCGAGTCACCACGGTTATTTTAGGAACCGTAGCCTCGGAATAGGCAAAAATGACTTTGGCGCCATGTTTGATGATCCCGCCATACTCCTGGTTGACGCCCGGTAAATATCCCGGAACATCCACAAATGTAATCAGCGGAATATTAAACGAATCACACATGCGCACAAATCTGGCACATTTTACGGAGGCATTAATATCCAGACAACCTGCGAGAAATCTGGGTTGATTGGCGATAATCCCTACCGAGATGCCCTTTAGACGACCGAAACCCACAACCATGTTCATTGCAAAGTGTCGATGAACCTCCAGAAACACTCCGTCATCCAAGACTGCCCGAATGATTTCTTTCATATCATAGGGCATCCGCGGATTGGTCGGCACTGCGGTGTTGAGCGATTTATCCTTGCGGTTCGGATCATCCGTACATTCCGCAATGGGCGCGGTTTCCCGGTAATTTTGGGGCAAGTAGCGCAGGACTTCTTTAACCCGATCCAGAGCTGCCGGGTCGGATTCTTCTGCAAAGTGGGCCACACCGCTTTTTGTATTATGGGTCATGGCCCCTCCAAGTTCCTCGGCGGACACCTCCTCCGCCGTCACGGCCTTAATAACTTGGGGTCCTGTGATAAACATATTGCTCGTCTTTTTGACCATAATGGTCAGGTCCGTAAGGGCCGGTGAATACACCGCCCCGCCGGCACAGGGTCCCATAATCACGGAAATCTGGGGAACGACACCGGAGCTCCACACGTTTCTTTTAAATATCTCCCCGTAGCTCCCAAGACTTCGAACCCCCTCCTGAATTCTGGCACCACCCGAGTCATTCAGACCGATCATGGGCGCCCCATTCTTGCGGGCCAAATCCATGATTTTGCATACTTTTTCTCCGAAGGGCCCGCTTAAGGATCCGCCGAATACCGTAAAGTCCTGGGAAAATAAAAAAACCGGTCTTCCATGTATCCGGCCGTAGCCGGTCACCACCCCATCACCCGGGATCTTCTTTTTCTCCATCCCAAAATCATAGCACCGGTGGACAACAAACTTGTCAATCTCTTGGAAACTGTCTTTGTCTAGGAGATAGTAAATTCTCTCCCGTGCGGTCATCTTCCCTTTGGCATGCTGCTGATCGATACGATCTTGACCGCCTCCCAGCTCCGCCTCACGGCTTCGCCTCTCCAATTCTCTGATTTTGTCTTCGATCTCCATGAACAAAACTCCGGTTTCCAAATCATTGCAGAAACTATGACCGCACTGGAAAAGCTGTGAAGCATAGGTTCTGTTCTCTATGAATATCATTCAAGCACGATAAGAACAGCTTCCGCTTCCACAGCATCACCCTTGCTACACTTTACCTCCTTGACGGTCCCGGATTCATTGGCCACCACAGGCAGCTCCATTTTCATGGCCTCCAGGATGAGAACCTCATCTCCCTCGTTGACCGCATCACCCACATTGACTTTAACATCAATCACTTTTCCGCCCATCGGCGCAGCAATATCAGCCACTTTCCATACCTCCTCTGCATGTTTTCTAAATCGGAGCCTTCAGCTCCAGCCGATTTATGAGCGCCCACGTATGCTTCGAAATCCGGAAACTTCATCTCCGTGGGATTCCATTTCGCGGGCGTCTCAACACCATTTTTTAACGCAATCATTTATGATTCAACGCATCTTCCTTGTCAAGAATAATATGTGAAAAATCGCTCAATTGCACAAAACACATTCATCGGCTTTTACATGACCTGCACGCTTTTTTCTCGACCATATATCGTGAATCCTTCAACGCTAAAGGTTTAACAAGGGTTTAAAAAAATGCGCTTCAAATTCTCTTTCACCATCATCCAAACATTTTTAAATGCTACCGGATTATTTAATTTTGCTTAATTTATAAAGAAGTAGTTGACAGATCAGCTGATTTATCGTATAGTTAACCTAAAATCGATTACTTGCAGAAAAGGCAAAATCGCCGAAAGGCGGTGACGCAAAGCTACGGGTCTACAGCCGAAAGGCCATGATCGCCGGGTTACCGATGGCTGTCTTCAATAAAGCCTTTTGGCAACCGTGCTCAAAGGCTTTTATTTTTCCGAAAGCTAAAGTATTTTGAGAAATTTGCCGATAATACAACTCGAAGATCGAATAATTAAAAATCCCCTCAGTGGAAAATCAATCATCCCAACGTTTTCGGCCGGGCTCTTGACAGACACGATGGGGTTTTTTTCAATAATTGGCTCTAGGGAGGACGATAATGCCGGTTTATAAATGGGTTGCGGAAACAAGGAAGGGCAAAATCCTCAAAGGTGAACTGGAAGCCGCCGACGAAAAAATCGCCCAGATTCAGCTGAAAAGACGAAGCCTGAGCGTCAGAAAGCTCAAAGTGAAGCCAAAAGATTTATTTGCAAATGTTGCGTTCCTACAACCCAAGATCACTGCGAAAGATATCGTCGTCTTCACGCGACAGTTCTCCACCATGATCGACGCAGGACTCCCCCTGGTTCAGGGGTTAACTATCCTTTCCGAACAAACGGAAAACAAGACATTCCAAACTATTCTTAAAAAGGTCACCAAAGATGTTGAAGGCGGTTCCAGCCTGGCTGAAGCGCTGAAAAAGCACCCCAAAGTATTTGACGCGCTGTTTTCGAATCTCGTCGCAGCCGGAGAGGTCGGAGGCATACTTGATACCATTTTACAGCGTCTGGCCGCTTACATAGAAAAAGCGGAGAAGCTGAAGGCCAGAATCAAAAGTGCCATGACGTATCCGATCATCGTGGTGGCGATTGCGATTCTGGTCATTACCGTGATTCTGATTTTTGTAATTCCGGTTTTCCAGGAAATGTTTGAAAGCTTCGGATCGGCGCTTCCGGCCCCAACGCAGTTAGTTGTGGACATGAGTGAGTTTGTCAAAGGGAACATTCATTACTTGATTGGCGCGCTCATCCTCTTTATTTTTGCTTTTAAGAAATACAGGAGCACAACCTCAGGCAGAAGACAGACGGATTCTCTGGTCCTGAAACTTCCCATCTTCGGTGATTTGCTCAAGAAAGTGGCTGTCGCCAGATTTACGCGAACCCTGGGAACCATGATCAGCAGCGGGGTCCCAATTCTCGATGCACTGGAAATTGTTGCCAGAACCGCAGGAAACGTGATCCTTGAAGAAGTGATCATTGACGTCCGTTCCAGCATCGCGGAAGGACAGACCATCGCTGAGCCGCTCTCGGAAACCGACATATTTCCCCGCATGGTGGTACAGATGATCTCCGTGGGCGAGGCGACCGGCGCCCTTGATGCGATGCTCAACAAAATCGCCGACTTTTATGATGATGAGGTGGACGCCGCCGTCGAAACCCTTACTTCTATGTTAGAGCCACTCCTGATGCTGTTCCTCGGTGGATCCATCGGTGGACTGGTCGTCGCGATGTACTTGCCCATCTTCCAGATGGCTGCAGCGATGGGTGGCTAAGCCCGTCAACATGGTCAAACCCAAATTGCAAATTCCCCACTCGGAGCTCAAGGGTCGCCTTCAAGCCTTGATGCTCCTGAGGGTCATTTTTGTTTCTCTCCTCCTCGGCGCTTCCATATTCATTCAGATAAAGGAAACACAGACCTATTTCGGCTATATACAAACATCCCACTATCTGCTGATCGCTGCCGTTTACTTCCTCACGTTTATCTATGCCGTTTTCTTTAAGTATTCCAAGAAACTGCTCTGGTTCGCCTATGTGCAGCTCTTGACCGACACGCTTTTTGTCACGGCGATTATTTACTCGACCGGAGGCATTGAGAGCATCTTTTCTTTTCTTTACATTCTGGTCATCATTACCGGAAGCATTATCGTGTATCGGAGAGGAGGAATGATCATTGCTTCCTGCAGCAGTATCCTTTACGGGCTTTTGCTGGATCTCCACTACTATGGTGTGATTCATCCATTTGGGCTGCCGGAAGCCTATACGATGCAACACCACAGCGCTTACATCTTTTTCCTGATTTTGGTGAATATCACGGGATTTTATTTGGTGGCTTATCTCAGCAGCTACCTGTCCGAACAGGCAAGAACCAGCCGTGATGAATTGAAAGCCAAACAAGTGGATATTGATAAGTTGGAAATCCTCAATGAAACCATTATCAACAGCATCACATCGGGACTCATCGCATTGGATGGTGAAAACACCATCATCCTATTCAACCCGGCTGCGGAGCAAATGTTCGGCATCCGGGCATCCGAGGCGACGGGCCACAAAATCGACAAGGCACTTCCCGCCCTGAAGCCCTATCTGCCGGGCCTTCAAACCGTAATGCCGAAAACAGTGAAGCGGCCGCCGCCGTTTGTCGACCTTCCTTTTCTAAAACCCGACGGCGAAAAAATCCATCTACGTCTTTCTGTCTCCCCCCTTCAGCTTTCCTGGGTGGAGCAGAAAGGCAATATCCTGGTGTTCCAGGATATGAGAGAAATTATGCAGATAGAAGCGGAGATGAAAAAGGTGGAGGGACTTGCCATGGTGGGTGAACTCGCTGCGGGAATCGCACACGAGATCAGAAATCCAATGGCTTCCATAAGCGGTTCAATCCAGATGTTGAGAGATGAATTGAAAGCAGATGATGTAAACCGGCGTCTGATGGATATCATATCGAGAGAGATCAGTCGACTGAACCGTCTGGTGAACAATTTTCTGCTATTTGCCAGACCCAAAAGAGCAAACATCAGGGCGTTCGACCTCAACCACCTCATTTCAGAATCCTTGGAGCTCTTCAAGAATAGTCAACATTGGACAGGAAAAATGAAAGTACTCACTGATTTCTGTGATTCCATTTCCCTGGAATCGGATCCTGAGCAGATTAAGCAGGTGTTGTGGAATCTTTTTCTGAATGCCTGCGAGGCCATGCCGGATGGCGGTGCATTCTATGTGACGACGCACCTTCGCTCAAACGGTTCTCAGTCGTGTCATGAGCAAGTAAAAATATCGGTCCGTGACACGGGCAATGGGTTCGATGCTAGTGTTCTGAAACAGGTGTTTACCCCGTTTTTCACGACCAAAGAAGAGGGTTCCGGGCTAGGACTGGCAATCGTGAAGCGGATAACGGAAGGGCTTCATGGGGAAGTTTACGGCAGCAATCACCCGCACGGAGGTGCTGAAATCAACATAATTCTCCCCATCTCCCCGGCGCGGTAAGACCCGGTCAAGGACTACCATCCTTTGCATCTATTTGATGACCTGCGAGATCTGAGTCTGATCGGCAACACCCGGAAGGCCGCCCCTCTGCCGGATCTTCTCCTGCATGAAAATGAACTTTTTTTTGCCGACTGCTTGACGCCCGTCTGAGCGGTTTGGAAGCAGGGGTGTCGGATCGATAGAAAAAAAGTTGAGAGTATGATATGCTCGCACGAAACACCGAACATACGCTCGTAAGAATGGGGTTGAATCACAGACCTCGTTTCACGGAGTTCATCATTTCTTGAAGCCGGTACAAACCCTTTGATACCGTTCAAGATCGCTCGGATGACGGTGCCCACCAGAGTTTGATAAAAACGCCTTTATAGGGTACCAAAGGTTTTGAAGACAGAAATATTTATCCAGTGTCTGAACGAAAACTAGAGATTTTTTCCAAGATCAAGGAAGGCGGAAATTATAACCACAGGAATACATTGAGTATTTCGAGGATTATAATTTGCGTCTGACGCAGAGATTGGGAAAAATAGCAGTTTTCGGTCGGGTACTATCTAAAATGTCGGAAAAGGAGGTTGCAAGCATGTCTTTACTTGGCAGGTTTCTCGGAGCGACGGTCGGAGCGATAGTCGGAGCGATCGCGTTTTTGATGTTCATCCCCACGGGTTCAAAGGCAGCAGAGGTCAAGGTGGGGACCTGGAAGACCGCCCAAACCATACAACCTTTTTTCTACGAGAATTTTTTTCCTCAAAACAATAAGGTGGCGGTGTTCTCTTTCACCAATCCTGCGGACCAGAAGACCGCCCTGATCGCAGGCAGCCTTGACATGTGCGGGACGACCCTGGCCCATGCCATTCATTCCGCATCGCTCGGGCAACCTGTCGTGGTGGTGGCGGCGCTCTGCAACAAGTGTTCGGCTCTGGTGGTCAGGAAAGGCGGTCCGGCCAAAGAGGTAAAAGATCTGAAGGGCATGAAAATCGGCTACGTTCCGGGTACCATGCACGAAATACTCCTCAGGGAAACCCTGACGCGTCACGGGCTTTCGCCGGACAAGGACGTGCATCTGACGAGGGTGGATTTCTTCGACATGAGCATGGCCCTTGCACGGAGAGGCATCGACGCGTTTCTTTCGGGAGAACCTTTTCCCACCCTTGCCGTGGATCAGGGGTACGGGGAAATCCTCTCTTATCCATATTACGAAGAATCCGTCGGCGCCATCAACGCCGGGATGCTCGTCAAGCGGGAGACGATCGAAAATAATCCAAAACGGGTCCAGGTGCTGGTGAACGCCCATGCCCGAGCCACAAAATATCTTCAAGCCCATCCGGACGAGTGGCTCAAGCGCGCCGTTTCTTTCGGCACGGCATTGCACATTTTGGAGAAGGCCGCACCCAACATGGAGCTTGCCTGGACAATGGACGAGGACTTCGTCCGCAAGGCGCGTGCCCTCGGTGAGAGAATGCAGGCCCTCGGCGTCATCCAGAAGCAACCGGATTATACCAAACTTTTTGACCTGTCTTTTGTCAGGAAGGTGGGCGAATGAGAGAACGCCACGCTAAGATGCAACATTCAGGAGCCTGGCGTATTCTTCCCGCCGTCATTCCCGCACTTTTCATCCTTGCATGGACCGCGGTCAGCGTTACCGGACTGATACCAACCTATTTGCTCCCTCACCCCCTGGAGATAGCAGGAACCGGGTATACCTATGTTTTGGGCCAACCCGGGGAAGGTCCTTATGCGGGACGTTTTCTCAGTGACGCAGGGGCGAGTCTGTTCAGAGTGGGCTGCGGGTTTGCAGCCGCCGTAGCCGTAGGTCTCCCTTTGGGGGTCCTTTCAGGCCGTCTCTCGCTCATCCACAGGCTCATGAGCACGACGGTGAATGCGCTTCGGGCCGTACCCGGCATCACCTGGTTGCCGCTGGCCATGGTGTGGTTTGGGATCGGCCTAAGAACAACGGTTTTTCTGGTGGCCCTGGCCGCGTTTTTTCCCGTTTACTTGAACGCAGCCGCCGGAGCCAGGCAAGTCAACCCACTCTGGCTCCAGGCCGGTGCCATGATGGGAGTTCGAAGACTGCGCGGTACCTTTGCCATCCTGCTTCCGGGGACCATGTCGCACTTGATGACAGGGCTGCGGCTGGGTCTGGGGATCTCCTGGGCCTATCTCGTCCTGGGAGAGCTGACAGGGGTTCCCAACGGCCTGGGGGCGGTCATCATGGACGCCCGCATGCTGGGACGCATCGATATGATCGTCGTCGGGATCATTGTCATCGCCGTCATCGGCAGGATAAGCGACCAATTGCTCCAGGTCGGTATGAAGTTCTGCTTTAAGAGCGCCCGGAGGACGGCATGAGTTCACACCTAAAAGCCGTCGCCCTGCCGGATCGGAAGGGAAAGGGCGAGATCCTCGAAATTGAGCGCCTTCAGAAGGTTTTCCCGATGGATGGCAGGTTCCTCCCTGTCCTGGAAGAGATCACCTTTTTGGCTGAAAGTGGTGAGCTGATTTGTATCCTCGGGAGAAGCGGGTGCGGGAAATCGACGCTGCTCAAAATCTTGGCCGGCTTCGTGCCTCCCAGTTCCGGAAAGGTTTTGATTAAAGGAACCCCGGTTAAATCGCCGGGTCCGGATCGCTGCGTCATCTTTCAGGAAGATGCCTTGTTCCCCTGGCTGAGCGTGCGGGAGAATATCGCTTTTGGTTTGACAGGACGAGATCAGAGCAAGAAATCAAGGACATTAGAGGTGGAACGATTCCTGGAGTTGGTCGGGTTGAGAGAATTCGGGGATTACCTTCCCCATGAGATCTCCGGTGGCATGAAACAACGGGTGGCCCTGGCCAGGGTGCTGATCTTGAAGCCCGAAGTGCTGCTCATGGACGAGCCTTTTGCTTCTCTGGACGCACAAAGCCGCGAAGAAATGCAGAACCTTCTCCTAACGCTCTGGCAGGAACTGGCCCACACGATTCTTTTTGTTACCCATGACGTCAATGAAGCCGTCATTTTGGCGGACCGGATTCTCCTCATGAGCAAGAACCCGGGGAGGATTCGGGAAGAGATCCGGGTTGATTTGCCGAGACCTCGATCCCGTGACAGCAGTGCTCTCCTGAATTTCAGCCGAAGGCTTTACGAGGCTTTGCGGGATTAGCCCTATCGGTTATTTCCTGAAGATATTTGTATCAATGCAACGCTTTGAAACCCCCAGTAGCGGAAATGGGGGCCGTCGCGGTTTATTTGAAAGGGTGTCATCAGCGCCTGAGTTCAGGATGAGAGGAGAAAGAAGGTGGATGAAATAGGTGCGGGAGCAACGACAAAAAGCCGGAAGCGCGCCGTTCTCAAAGCGCTTGTCTTTGTAGCCTTTATCATCGCGGCCGTGTATGGGGTAAGGTTTACGCCGGCAAAGGAGTTTCTCACCGCCGAAGCGCTTGGGCGGTTCATGGATAGCGCGGGCATGTGGGCGCCCATTGCCTACATGATCGTCTATGCCGTCGGCGTGTGCCTGTTTCTACCCGGCACCCTGCTCACGGGACTTGGGGCGGCGATCTTCGGACCCTATTGGGGCTTCCTCTATGTGTGGATCGGGGCCATGCTCGGCGCGAGCGGGGCCTTTATCATCGGTCGGACCCTCGGCAGGGAGTTTGCCGCATCTCTCATCGGAGATCGGTTGAAGAAATATGATGATGCCATTGCGCGCAATGGCTTTGCGACCGTGCTCTACCTTCGCCTCGTCTATTTTCCATTCACCCCCATGAATTTCGGCATGGGGCTCACGAAGGTGCGGTTCCGGGATTACTTCTTCGGCACGGGTCTGGGCATCATCGTGGGAACCTTCATCTTCACGTTTTTCATCGGCACCGTAAAAGAGGTATGGGCCTCGGGAAACTGGGGAGACCTGATCTCTTTCAAGGTATTCTTCTCCATCGGCCTTTTTGTCTTCTCTTTCTTTATCCCGAAAATCATCAAAAAGATCAGGGGAAAGGATGCGCCGGATAAAGGATCTCAGTCATAAGGCTGCCCCCGGGAACCTAAAAAAGTCGGTTCGGTTAAAAAAGGTGACGAACAAAAGGACCACACCTGTGCCGGCCGCCGATTATCCCCCGGCTTCCTTCTCCAGTTCGTCCAGTTTATCCGGATCAGAAATCGCAATGTCTACCAGGGCCTTGGGAATAGAACTCTGTTCGCACATGGTTCGGATATCCTTTTCCACATCAGAAAATCCCAGGATTTCCCGGATCCCTTCGATGTATTCGAGCATTTCATCAGCATCAATATCTTCCAGAGCAGGGCCTGCTGCTTCAGCCGCTCTTTCGGCGGCCAGTTCTTCTTCTTTTCTCTTTTTTTCTGCCAGCTCTTCTTCCATAGCCTTTTTCACTGCATCAATTGCGGATTGCTTGATGCCGCCAATTTCCGCGATGAGCGCTTCTGCTGCGTTTTTGTTGAGGAGATGTTTAATCTTATCTTCTTCCGAAGCGTCTTTTACAGCGGCAAATAACTTCTGAACTCTGGTTTTTTCGGCGAGTTCTGCGTCCACTTTGGATTTTACCTTTTTATATTCTTCTTCTGATACACCCAAGGTCTTTATTATAAATTGAGGCTCAAACGATTCGGAGATGAGGTAGCGTATTCCCTGTTCACCGGGGAGTTCTTTGGCCCTTGCTATCATTAACTCGATTTTTTTATTTCCAACAATTTCATCCACATCAGCTCTGTGTTCTGTGGCTAAAAATGAGGGCCAATCTTTACCCAGGTCAGCAATTATTTTCACGGCGGTGGCGCGGGAGTCTTTAATGTCACCCAGGCTCAGCGCGGAAACCGCCTGGTTGAAATCCTGCATAAACGGCCTACCAACGCGCTTACGTTCTTTTACCGCCACTTTTAACTGCAACCAGTTACCACCGTCTTTCGATACATTATAGCCCGTTTTATCCAGTTCTTCGGCAATTTTTTGTGAGGTTTCCAGGTTGTTTACTTCGGAAAAATCTCCGTCAGTGTATTTTTGAATCTCCTTTTCGATGAGCAGCCATAAAGGTTCTTTGCCCGCGATGCGATATTCTCGCATAATTTCTCCTTTTAAATTTGAAATTAATCTAATGGATAAGAAATCGCTTATTCAAGGAAGGACGATAGGGTAATTTCCCTTTGGCGTCAAGGATATTGTCAGCGCCGGACCTTGAAGGCTGTCCAGCTTGAGGGGTCCATCGTATAGATCAAGATTTCCGGAAAGACTAAGTGCTGCTCAATTCACCAATCAAGATGTGACCATGGCACAATGAAAAGCATCCCTGTGCAAAGCAGGGCGCATCCATGAATATACTGTTATTATATTTATTAATGATTTTTACATTAAAACTAGTAATTTTTTTTACTTGACAAATCATAAATACTAAAATAAATAAAATAAATAAAAATGGAGCTTTTAAAAAAAGCCCTGTCATGAGGGAATTTTTAACCGTTTTCCAGGCAAGTGCGCGCTGAAGTGCCTCATTAAAAACTATTGTCAACCGGGTCCAATCGAGCCATATCAGCGCAGCCAAAACCGTCGGTGGCCATCGACCGTCCAGAAACCTGTTCTTGATCAGCATCGATTCGGAAGTTTTAATTATAACCTAACCGGATCGGGAAACCCTGAACCGCGCAACCTTGGTATAAAATAGTCAAAAAGAGGGCCTTATGAACACAAAACCCGTCGGGGCGGTAATGGTTGTCGGTGGCGGTATCGCCGGAATCCAGGCTTCTCTGGACCTTGCCGAAAGCGGCTTTTATGTTTACCTGTTGGAAAAGAGTTCCGGAATCGGCGGCACAATGGCCCAGCTAGATAAAACCTTTCCTACCAATGACTGCTCCATGTGCATCCTTTCTCCCAAGCTTGTTGAATGCGGGCGGCATTTAAATATTGAGATCATGACATTATCCGAAATCATGGATGTCTCCGGTAATGCGGGCAATTTTTCCGTTCGGGTGCGGAAGCATCCGGGGTACATAGACCCCAATAAATGCATCGCCTGCGGTCACTGCGCCGACAAATGTCCCAGAAAGGTTGACGATGATTTCAACGCAGCCATGGGCAAAAGAAAGGTCGCTTACATAAAGTACGGCCAGACTGTACCCTTAAAATACATCATTGATGGTGAAAATTGTATTTATCTTCAAAAGGGCAGGTGCAAAGCCTGCGAAAAATTTTGCCCCACAGGTGCGATTAACTTTGACGATAAAGAGCAGGAAATCACTGTCAACGTGGGTTCGGTAATTCTTGCATCAGGGTTTTCACCCTTTGACCCTACCCCCTTTGATTTCTACGGTTACTCCGAAACTCCGGATCTTGTCACCAGCCTGGAGTATGAGCGACTGCTTTCGGCTAACGGGCCTTGTATGGGACACCTGGTGCGTCCTTCGGACAATAAAGAACCCGGAAAAATAGCCTGGATACAGTGTGTGGGATCTAGAAACACCAACCGTTGCCGGAACGGTTACTGTTCTTCTGTTTGCTGTATGTATGCTGTCAAGCAGGCGCTCGTGACCGCCGAGCATCTGAGCGGTGAAAATCCGGAAATGACAATTTTTTTCATTGACATCCGAAGCCACGGCAAAGAATTTGAGCGGTTTTACGAAGGGGCCAAGGAAAAAGGCGTCCGCTTTTTGCGGACCATGCCCCACACCATTCTGGGAGGAAAAAATAATATAGGCGTCTCCTTGAAATACGCCTTGGACTCTGGGCAACAGGTCGAAGAGGATTTCGATATGGCAGTGCTTTCCGTAGGGATGGAAGCGCCCAGGGATGCAACCGCGATATCCGAGAGACTGGGGCTGAAACAAGACAAATACCGCTTTGTAGAAACCAGTAGTTTCACGCCTGTATCCACCAGCCGTGAAGGCATTTACGTGACAGGCGCCATGTCCGGACCCAAGGACATTCCCCAAGCGGTAACTGAAGCCTCAGCAGCAGCAGTTGAATCCACCAGAGCACTTGCAGCGGCCCGGGGGACACGAGTGAAAAAAAAGGATTACCCCGAAGAGCGCAATATCGCCGATCAGCAACCCAGAATTGGCGTATTTGTGTGCTCCTGCGGCATCAATATTGCCGGTGTGGTAGATGTAATGGCTGTGACCGAATATGCAAAGACGCTTCCGAATGTGGTTTACGCCGAAAACAACCTGTTTACCTGCTCCACCGATACTCAGATCGGTATTACGGAAAAAATTATAGCGGAGGGCCTAAATCGCGTGGTCATCGCGGCATGCTCTCCGCGGACTCACGAACCTCTGTTTCAGGATACGTTAAAGGAATCAGGATTAAACGCTTACTTGATTGAGATGGCCAATATTCGGAATCAGGATTCTTGGGTACATCAAACCGAATCGGAAGCGGCAACGCTCAAGGCCGAAGATCTGGTGCGCATGGCGGTGGCAAAGGTAAATCTGGCCGAACCCTTGCCCGAAATCACCGTGAATATCACTCAGAGGGCGCTTGTAATCGGCGGGGGTGTCGCTGGAATGACGGCAGCCTTGGGAGTTGCAGATCAGGGCTTTGAGACTGTTCTCATTGAAAAGGAAGCGACATTGGGCGGAAACGCTCTGAAAATAAAGACCACATGGCGAGGAGAGCCCGTTCAGGAGATGCTCGCTGAAATGATTACCAAAGTTGAGAAACATCCAAAGATTACGGTTTACACAAATGCCACCCTTGAATCTGCCGCCGGTTCTGTAGGAAATTTCGTGAGCAAAATCAGTATAGAAGGCAAACATCAAGATGTCCGGCATGGCGCGGCCATTCTTTCTACCGGTGCAACAGAATACCAGCCAACGGAGTACCTATTCGGCGAAGATGATCGCATTGTGACCCAACTAAAATTCGACGAACTGATTGAACAAAATGCCGAAGCACTCAAACATGCCGGTGCGGTGGCATTTATCCAATGTGTTGGCTCGCGCGATTCCGAAAGACCTTATTGCAGCCGTGTATGCTGCACACATTCGATTAAGAGCGCTATATGGCTGAAAAAAGACAATCCTGAAAGACAGGTTGTCATTTTCTATCGTGACATCCGTACTTATGGCGCGCGTGAAGATCTTTATACAGAGGCTCGCAAAATGGGAGTGATTTTCATTCGCTATGCGCATGACCACAAACCCGATGTTTTTGTTCGAGATGGAAAGGTGTTCGTGCAGGCCTTGGACCACATCCTTCAACGGCCGATGAGGTTTGAGGTGGATAATCTTGTTTTGGCTACAGCCATTGTCGCCCGTCAGGACAACCAGAATTTTGTGGAGCGTTACAAATGCGGAGTCAATGCGGATGGATTTTTCAACGAAGCACATCCCAAACTCCGACCCGTGGACATGGCCGCAGAGGGCCTTTTTGTGGCAGGGCTTTGCCATTACCCCAAACCCATTGAAGAAACCATTGCCCAGGCGCTTGCCGCCGCCGGTCGCGCAGGTGTGTTACTTTCAAAAGAAACGCTAACGCTTTCGGGAACCATTTGTAAACACAACCGTGACATCTGTATGTCTTGCCTGGCATGCTTTCGGGTCTGTCCCTTTGGATCTCCCTATATTGATGAGGACGGAAAAATCAGCCACGACGAGGTCAAATGTGCAGGCTGCGGGATATGTGCCGGCGTCTGCCCGGCCAAAGCCTTCCAGGTGCAAAATGTCCGGGATGATCAAATCATCGCCATGATTGACGCTTACACCGAGGGCCTCTAAAAACGTCCTGAAAAAGACAGGATCTTTGTAATTGTGAATATAGGCTCACCAAATAACAAAGTTAAGAATAAACAACGCACAGTGTGTTCATTTTAAACCACAGAAGAGGATTTCACGATGGAGCAGCCTTTACAAGTTACAGACGGGCTTTCCGGATCTGAAAGGAAGGTGACAAAGATGGCCCTGCCGGGCTGGGAACCTCGCATTTTAGTCTTTGCCTGTCACTACTGCGCCTTTGCGGCGGCGGATCTTGCCGGGATAATGCGATTGTCATATTCACCCAATGTCAGGATCATCCGGCTCCCCTGCAGCGGTAAAATCGATCATATCTATGTGCTTCGGGCCTTTGAACGGGGGGTGGACGGTGTTTTTGTGGCTGGATGACTGGAGGGGGAATGCCATTTCCTGGACGGAAATATCCATGCACAAAAAAGAGTCGAGAGGTTAAAAAAACTGCTGGAAACCGTGAACATTGAATCTGAAAGACTTGAGATGTTTAATCTGTCAGCAGCCGAAGGGCCTCGGTGGGCGGATATATGCAACGAGTTCACACAAAAGATCCGGAATCTCGGACCGTCACCGATTTTATTAGCCTTACGCACAAAGCACAAAAATGGAGGTGGCTCAAATGATCGTCGGTAAACAAAAACCAATCGACGAAATCTGGGAGAGTATCAAAGGATACAAAAAGGTCTTGGTTTTTGGTTGTAATACCTGTGTGGCGGTTTGCCACGAAGGAGGCAACAAAGAGGCTGAAATTTTGGCCTCGCTACTGCGAATGCGGGCCACCCAGGAAAAAACAGAAATGGATATTCAAAGCTCGGGCATCGAACGGCAATGTGAACATGAATTTTTTGAGGGTGCCAAAAAAGAACTCGAATGGGCCGATGTAGTATTGAGCCTTGCGTGCGGGGTAGGCGTCCAATTTATGGTAAAGATATTCCCTACGATGCTTGTGTACCCGGGACTGGACACCTGTTTTTTAGGTGATGTTGAAAAGCCAGGCATATTCACCGAAAGCTGTCAGGCTTGCGGGAAATGCATTCTCGGCATGACCGCCGGAATCTGCCCGATATCTCGCTGTGCGAAAAGGCTTCTCAATGGTCCGTGCGGCGGTTCCAGTAAAGGCAAATGTGAAATCAATAAGGAACTCGATTGCGCGTGGCACCTTATTGTGGAACGTCTGGAGGCGCTCGGGAGGTTGGATGATTACGTCGAGATTGTGCCCTTGAAGGATTGGTCAACAGAGAGGGCCGGAGGCCCCCGAAAACTAATCCATGAGGATGTATAACCATGAATGTGAAGACGCCCAGCAAACTGGAAAAAACGCTCGCCGCGGGTCATCTGGCAGTCACATCCGAGTGCGGGCCACCGCGGGGAAGCAATCCGGAGGTTATCATCAATAAGGCGGAGATGATAAGAAAATATGTGGATGCCATCAACATCACCGACAATCAAACTTCGGTGACTCGCCTGTGCAGCTTGGCTGCTTGTATCCGACTGAAGCTCATAGGAGTCGAGGCCGTGTTGCAAATGGTGACAAGGGATCGGAACCGCATCGCTTTGCAAAGCGATATCTTAGGCGCTGCTTCCTTTGACATTCATAATATCCTTTGTCTCACCGGTGATCATCAGAGCTTTGGCGATTGCTCTCAAGGACAAAATGTGCACGACCTGGATTCAGTCCAGCTTATCCAAACGGTCCGCCATATGCGGGACAATGGCAAATTCATTGGCGGTGACGAAATCGAGCGCCCCCCGCGCATGTTTGTGGGTGCGGCCGCCAATCCCTTTGCAGATCCCTTTAAAATCCGGGCACTTCGCTTGGCCAAAAAAGTCAAAGCCGGGGTTGAGTTCATTCAGACCCAGTGCATTTACAATCTGGATCGTTTCGAAAAATGGATGGAGATGGCCCGGGATTTGGGGCTCACCGAGAAGGTTTACATCTTGGCCGGAATCACACCGCTTAAGTCCGCAGGTATGGCCAAGTATATGAAAAATAGAGTCCCGGGCATGGACGTGCCCGACGAGGTTGTTTCAAGGATGGCCGCAGCACCCAAAGAAAAACAACCCGAAGAGGGCATTCAGATCTGTCTGGAATCCATCGAGCGTCTGAAAACGGTTCCAGGTGTGGCCGGATTTCATATAATGGCCATCGAGTGGGAGGAGAAAGTGCCGGAAATTGTTGAAAAGGCAGGCCTCTATCCCAGGCCGGAGATCTCCTGAACAGTTTATTCACCGTACGGGAGGAAAGCATGAAGACCTTTTTCAATTTGGTGCAGGAAGTGCAGAAACCCGGGCTCTGTCATCATTGCGGAGGGTGCGTGACGTTCTGCACGGCCATTAATTTTGGTGCGTTAAGGCAGGATTCGGACGGAAAACCCTGCTACGATGATATTGAGAAGTGTATCGAGTGTGGCATTTGCTATATGATCTGCCCCGAAATCGGCGAGCTGGACGAGGAAACGCGTAAACGTATAGGCTGGACTACGCCCATGGGCCGGGTTTTGGAAACCACCGTGGCCCGTGCTTGCGATGCGAGTATCCGTCAGCGGGCGACAGACGGTGGGGTCGTGACATCCTTGCTTTTACATCTGTTTGATATTGGGCGCATAGACGGCGCGATCGTCACCCGCCAGACCGGCCTTTTCAAACGTGAACCGTGGATGGCGACTTCGCGGCAGGAGATTATCGAGGCCGCAGGATTCTTCTTCGACTCGTCTCATGGTATGAGCCTCTACAGCGAACAATACTCCACTTACTCGCCTTCTGTCCAGATGCTAGGTCCTATGACTCGAAGAGGGATGCGCCGTGTGGCATTTGTGGGAACACCATGTCAGATTAAAACCATTCGTAAGATGGAGACGCTGGGGATTGTTCCGACGGATTCCATCAGCTATTGTCTGGGCCTTTTTTGCTCCGGTAACTTCATTTTTGGCGCAGCTCAGAGGGAAAAGCTCGAGGCGCTGGGAAATTTTATCTGGAGTGATGTAAGAAAAATAAACATCAAAGAAGAGCTGATGATCCATCTTGTCAATGATGAGATTCGGCGCATCCCCCTGGATCGTTTAGACTTTATGAAACGTTATGCCTGTCGGCACTGCGACGATTACTCCGCCGAATACGCCGATATTTCCTTTGGCGGTATCGCCGCACAAGAAGGCTGGACCACGGTCATTACACGGACGCCTTTAGGCCGGGCAGCCTTTGCCCATGCCCGTGATGAGGGGGACCTGGAAATCTACCCCCATGCAAAAAACCCTCGCTTTGCGAGCGAGGCCGGCAGCAAGGTATTGGAATGGTCCGAAAAAAAGCGGAGGCAGTCTATAGAAAATCGGGAGAAGCTTGTCAAAAAGGCGGTGGATGTCAAAGAATAGAGGCCTGGTACTCATTTTCATCTAAGTTTGGCCGCATCAAGATAAAGCCTCAGCTTTTCTTCCCCCCCAATGGTGATAATGTGAATTCCTTGGCAGAGGTCTTTTAAGCCCTTTACAGTATCGGCAAAAAGTTCGATGCTGGCTTTTTGCTTATCCGGTGCGCTGGACAGCTTCTTGATCATCCAATCCGGCACCAATCCCGATTTGAAATGTCTGTTGAGAAACTGCGCCATGCCCGCTGTCCTGATAATCATGACCTCTGCAATTATCGGCACGCCAAATGTGTTGACTTGTTTTAGAAATTTTTCGAACTGAACAACATCAAATACGGGTGTTGTTAAAAAGTATCCAGCCCCTATCCGTGTCATCTCCTCCATCTCTTTCATTTCCATTTCCGGCACGTTTTTGCCCCACCCTGATTCAACGCCGGAGCCCAATGTGAAATCGGCCTTAGAGGGAAGCTCTAAACCCTCAATGGTTTCTCCTGCACGCATATGTTCCAAGACTGAATTCAGTTTCCCCGCATCCACATAAAAAAACATCATTTCCTGGAGACTGTCCCCGGTTATTCGGTAGTCTTCCGTAAAAACAAGGAGGTTCTCAACACCTGTATCATGCGCCATCAAGAGGTCCTTTTGCAACTGCGGTCGGCTCTTATCCCGGGTTGTGGTCTGATATATGGACTGGAACCGGTTTTTTTTGAGGAGATCACACATCTTGATGCTGTCCCCTACGATGCCCTCAATTTCCAGCTCGGGCACAGTAACGCCATCCACACGACCCCGCACCAGCTCCAAACGTTTGATGAGTTCCTGAGGGTCCTCGTCAATGGGCGTTTGCACTTCAGAGGTAACAACAAATCTCCTTTTTTCTAAGGCTTCTTTTAGCTTCATACCTCTCTCCTTTACCTCATTGATGCCTATTCATTAAATATTGACGTTTTGATGACCAAGGGCTTTTTTTCGATCAACAATCCACGATTTTTAATATTCAGTTCAATCCCAGCAACCTGGCAACTTCCTCCTTCAGCTGTGGCAGGGGCAGCGGTTTGGAAAAACAAAGGTCTGCGCCATATTCTTTCATCTTTTTAAATTTTTCATCATCCAGGTAGGCTGACAGAACAATAATTTTAGTATCCTTGGTGTCCTCCCTACTCTTGATCTTTCTACACACCTCATATCCTTTGATATCCGGCATCATGATATCCAATATCAAAAGGCGGGGCTTGAAATGGGTGACTTGAATCCCCGCCTCAAAGCCGTCTGCGGCCGAAATCACCTCATAGTCATATTCATCCTCTTCAAGGGCCTGGACAATTGTTTCAACAATAATGGGATCATCGTCCACCACAAGAATTCTTATGCGCTCTTCAGCTATTCCATCTTCAGGAATCGGTATCCCCTGCTTTTTCATAAAAGCTTCGAGATCTGATTTCTTGATGCGGCGGTGCCCCCCAACTGTCTTGTAAGCGCTGATATGACCGGATTCGATCCAATTGATGATGGTTTTTGACGAGACATTACAATATTTGCTTGCCTTGAACACGGTAAGGATATCTTCCATCGGACAGGTTCCTCCATATTTTCTGTGCTATTTAATTTACATTTATTATAGTTTTTATAGTTTGTCAACAAAAATAACGAACTTTTTTTAACTATAATAAATTAATTAACTATAAAAAATTGCTTAATTAAGTCTAAGGCAATTCCAAATAGATATCAGAGATCACAGGTTGGTCGGATTAATATGCAGGCATCCACTTAACCTGCGATGTTTGGCTGGATTTTAATGTGAACGAATCATTCTGATAGGACCATCGGGCGGAAAAAAATATGATGAAAATCCGGACCAGGTTTTTTTCTTTTTTTTAAAGCTTCCCCGATTTCAGCTTAATTGGAGGATTCTTGCTCAGCACCTTCTTTGAGTATGGGTAAAATGATCGTAAAGGCAGTTCCGGACCCGCATTTGCTTTGGACCTTGATGTTGCCGCCATGGTCTTTTATGAAACCGTAGCAGACCGACAGTCCGAGGCCGACATCTTTAATACTGTCCTTTGTCGTAAAAAACGTATCAAAGATTTTATCGAGGTTTTCTTTTTTGATCCCTGTGCCGGTATCGGATATCTCAATGTGTATGGCGTCCCCCTTTGCCCTTGTTGTCACAGTCAGGGTACCGCCTTCAGGCATAGCGTCTCTGGCATTGGAGACTATATTAAGAAAAACCTGACGGAGCTGGTTCTTTGACGCATAGACCATTCCCAAGTCCTCTGCAAAAGACGATGAAATCCGGATGCTGTGCTCTCGCAACTGCTTCTCATGCAAGAGCAAGATTTCGTCCAGTATGATGTTGATATCAGCCGGATGCCTTTCTTCTTCGTCAGGCTTTGAAAAAGACAGCATCTTCCGGAGCATTTCGGCCAATCTCACCGTTTCAGACAGTGCCATTTCCAGGATCTTTCTTCTTTTGCTTTCCGGAGGGATTTCAGTTTTCATCAATTCTAAGGTATTCATAATTCCATAAAGGGGGTTATTGAGTTCATGAGCAATCTGCGAAGTCAAACGCCCCATGGCTGCAAGCTTTTCAGACTGTAACAACTGTTCTTGTGTCTGCCTGAGTTTTCGTTCCATCTCCAACCTTTCCTCGAGATCGACGAATATTCCAACTGAGGCGACTGCTTCTCCCTTGGCATCGTAAATTATGGATGCCGAGAGGTCCCCATCAATAATGACGCCATCTCGTCTCACATAGACCATGGGGTAGGATCTTAACTTGCCGACACCTCCATAAGCAGGGCTCCGCATCATTTTCATGATCTCTTTAGCCACCCCGTCCGGATAGACACTCGTAATATTCATACGACCGATCGTATCTTCAGACTTATAACCCAGCGTCTCTTCAGCGGCCGTGTTCCAGATTAGAATATTTCCCTTCATGTCTGCTGCCATAATGGGATTGGGCGAACTTTGAATAATATTGTTCATAAAATCATGGGCTTCTTTAAGTTGTCGCTCCATTTGTATTCGCTGTGTTTGATCCACATTAAGCCCTTCATACCCCACAACCTTCCCATGCTGATCATAACGTGCGTGACTTGTGTGCAAGACCGAGATAGGGGTGCCGTCCTTACGTTTAAAATCTACCTCCAGGTCAATCACTTGACCATCCTTCTCAATAATTTCTTGGAACTTTCGGCGATCCTCAGACCTCAAATACAGATCCTTTGCAATGTCGATTTTAAGGAATTCCTCTTTACTTTCGTAACCCAGCATATCGAGGAGTGCATGGTTGGCGTTTAAAAACTTCCCCTCTTTACTGCTGATATAGACGCCGCAACCAACATGCTCAAACAGTCTCCTATAATCCTCTTCTGAAGCCTTAATCTTTTCTTCACGTTTCTTTCTTTCAGTGATATCTCGACATATACTCAGTTTTGAAATGGTCCCATCTGCATTTTCCAGGGGCTGTTCAAGAAGATCATAGATTTTATCAATAGCCGGAACATGGTGTTCCCAACGCAGAGTCTCACCGGCAAACACCTCTTCTGCCCTGCACCAGGAACATATCGCATCCTGATTGTTAATCACCTGATAACACTTTTTTTCTACACCCTCCCCAAAGTCTCTTACCATTGCTTTGTTCATGAACTCTAAAGTGTATTCTGTATTAATGATATAAATGCCTTCCTCTATCACATCGAGGATGGAAACGAGTTTCTGCCTCTCTTTAATTGTCATAATATGTTTCACTCCATGCTGATATGTTAAGATAATACTACTAATAAATTAAAATACCATTTTTTTTACAAAAAGAAAGTTTCCGTTTTCAAAAAGCTGAATTTTTCTCAAGGTCAAAAGCGGTGAAATTGGAGACATGTTCGGTATCACTTACACGGCTGTCAGCCATATTGTAAAACAGGCGAAAGGTAAAATCCAAATAGATCAAGATTTCCAAAACGACTATGCGCTGCTCAATTCACAGGTCAAGACGTGACCCCGCCCTCACGCGTAACAATGCCTCCGCTTTCCGTGCCATGTCTATCTAACCCCGATCACCATGGCCCTTACCACCGCCTTCCAATCCTGGATGGACCAGCAGGATAAACTTGAGCAGGCCGGAAACGAGACCGACATCCGCAAGTTTCGCCAAAAGGTCAAACAGGAAAACGGCAACAAGCTGATCCGAAAAAGTTCCGGTGTCACATCTTGCATAGTGAATATGGTTGGTGGTATTTGGCCCGCAAATCAGGCTCCTTTTGCATTCTGATTCGCACAAAAAAATGTGAGCATGATTGTCCAAAAATGCCCAGGCATAACAGGAAGTATGGGTTTCCGGCAAAATGACGGATAACCGCTCAAGCGAATCGTCCCGGTCCCGGATATTTCTGAAAATCCTCTGACGCTCTATTCCCCGGATCATGATGTGGTGTAATACGCCGAGCGCGTCTAATCGTGCTGTTCTCGGCATGTCCGAAATATTATCCGCGCATTGCATGCATGTTGGGTTATTTAGTTTCTTATGGATGTCCCAAAAGAACGCACGACTATTTCGAAGCGGAGCGGCGCTACCGCAAAGCCAAAAATCCCAAGGAAAAGACCTCCCGCTGTATGGGCGCATCACAGGGGTTCTGAAACCTCTCATTTCTTGAGTTTACGGTGAAGGCAAAAAAAAGAGCAGAGCGTTCTCACCCCTTCTTTTCGGTGGAACGGAGGTAGCGATCCGAGATTTCTTGCATCCTTCTCCGGTTCACACCGAAGTCATAGTACCCGGTTCTAGAGGCTGAACGAAAGTGAACAACCCGGGCGGAGTCGTCCAGGACAAACTCCACGTCATCCACAAAGCGGAAGAAGGCCGAACGGAATTCCACGTGAAGATACGCCGTCGAAGCCGATACGATGGTGGACCGTCTCATCTGCCTGATAATTTCAAGCAGGCGCTCCATGCTTTCCTCACCCGACTTGAGATACGGCAAGGGAGGCATCGCGCGCTCGGATTCCGTGCTCTTGGTGGACACACAGTTGGGCGAATCAGGGCACGGCGCAAGATCGGCCAGAGTTTTGCTGCGGCTGTCCTCAGCATGTCCGGCACGCGCGAAAGCGCTCATTGCCATGAAAAACAGAGCCACGATTTTGATTTTCCTTTTAAGCATGATTCCTTTCACTTTCTCAACAACGATGCAGACACGAAGAAAGGGACCAAGGCAGTAAGCTAAAAAATATTCCGCTTTGGACCTTTGACCCTCTGTGCCGTTGTGCCTGTCTTCATTTCTCCGGACGGCTCAAATCCAGGTCCGGAGGGACGCGGTGAAGGCCTTTGACCCATCGTGTGGGAAAAGCCTCCAGACCGTTCGCCGCGCCCAGGAGCGCCCCGAGCACCGCACCCCGGTGCACGTTGTCCCCGCCCAAATTGGTGTTCGCAATAAGTCCCTGCTCAGGGCGGTCGTGGTACTTCAAGGCGAGGTAAAGCACGGACGGCACCGAGTCCTCCACGTAACAGGCCGTGCTGAGGCGCCGGCCCAAAACCGTTTCATCGGCTTCCTCAAGCCACCGCAAATAAGGGAAACCATATAAAGGGTTTTTTTGCTCCTGGATCCGGTGCACCAGAACCTCGCGGAGCGGCCGACCGGAGAGCGTTTCCAGAAGAAGGGTGACAAGAACCTCTGCGGCGTTGCTCATTTTTTGGCCCGGATGGGTGAGGGAGAGGTGCTTGAGGGCCGCTTCCCTGGCCCGGAAAGCGGAATGCCTGTAAAAAACGACAATGGGCACCAGGCCGACCAGGCCTCCGATATGCTTCTCCATAACTCCAGATCGATGCGGGCTCGTGCCTGCCGCAAGATTCTTAAAGAAGTGGCGGTGGGCCTCTTCCACGTACGTGTCACGATGTGACCCAGGCGTTGTCATGAAGGCAATGTAACGACTTAAATAATCGTCTGCGGAATACCCTTTCTTGACATTGAGGGATTCAATCAGAAGCGCACAGAGCTTAAGATTCAGGGTGTTTTCCCCGGCTTTCAGGAACTGATGATAATGGATGCCTCTCTTGCCCCAGTACTGCGCCTGATCGTGCAGAATGTCGCCCTTTTCACTGACGGGACGATAGGAGGAGCGCCACAGGATGCTGTCCGGATGAGGATTTTTGGGCGCAACATAATCGGTCACGTAACCGTAGTCCCTTTGAAGCGCAAGCGTATCGTAATACCAGTGAACGGGCATCGCCAGGGCGTCTCCGATGAAGAGCCCAAAGAGCGCTCCCCGACACCGTGATTCATCGGACATGGGGTGAAAAAGCCTACTCGACGATTTCAATGTCTCCGGGGTATTGACCAACGACGTCCTCCTCGACACACTCCGCAAGTTCCGCTTCGGTTGCGCCTTGAATGATCTTCAGGCAAAAAATTATTAACCAATAAGCAGAAGTCAAGGGGGGCGCTTGAACAAAAGAATCAGGAGATATACTATGAGGCGGATGGAGAAAAAACCATGAAACTTTTCTACAGCGACCATTTCCCCTTCCCTCTTCCCGAAGGCCACACCTTTCCTGTGGAAAAGTACGCCCTTATCAGACAGAAAATCGCAGACGCCTCTATAGTCGGGCCCGGAGAGATCCTCACGGCCGATATCGCGAGCGAGGAGGATATTCTGCGTGTTCACACTCCCGACTATGTCTACGATTTTCTTCAGGGACAGCTTGACGCCGCTCAAATGCGGAAGATCGGCTTTCCCTGGTCTCCGGAACTCGTGGAAAGGACCAAGCGCTCCTGCGGCGCCACGATTCAAGCATGCTTCGCAACACTCGAAGACGGCCTCTCGGCCAATCTTGCAGGCGGCACCCACCACGCTTTTCAGGACAGAGGAGGCGGATACTGTATCTTCAACGATGTGGCGGTTGCCGCACGTAAAATGCAGGCTGAGAAGGGAATTGGAAGAATATCAATTATCGATTGCGATGTTCACCAGGGAAACGGCACTGCCGCCATATTCGCAGATGATCCGTCGGTCTTCACCTTTTCCATTCATGGAAAGAAGAACTTCCCCTTCCACAAGGAGCGGAGCGATTTGGACATTGCCCTGGAAGACGGAACAGGCGATGAGGCTTACCTTGATGCCTTGGAACGGGGGCTCACCGAAGTTTTCAAGGCGCACCGCGCCGACCTGGCGATTTACATTGCAGGTGCGGACCCCTTTCATGACGACCGCTTCGGAAGGCTTGCCCTCTCGAAAGCGGGCCTTGCCGAGCGAGACCGAATGGTCCTTCGCGGTTGTTTTGATCAGGCCGCACCTGTTGCCGTCACGATGGGAGGAGGCTATGCACACAACAAGACCGACACGGTGGACATTCACTTCCAGACCGTAAAAATCGCCACTGAGATCGCCCGGAAATTTCGCTGATGCCTTCCCCAAAAGGAAGGTTTACCGGCCGGACTTATGGCGGGCAGAGGTGGGGAGTCGCAACAGCACTACTGTGCAGCGTAATGTAAATAGTAAATAGTAAATAGGAACGCCCTTAAATAGGGACGCCCTTAAGATATTAAGACTGACAGAATATTTGTGAAATGATATACATGCATTCATGCCAAGATTAGCCCGATT
This sequence comes from Desulfatiglandaceae bacterium, assembly GCA_046496815.1. Classification (GTDB taxonomy): domain Bacteria; phylum Desulfobacterota; class DSM-4660; order Desulfatiglandales; family Desulfatiglandaceae; genus JAWOGN01. The sequence goes on along the minus strand of JAWOGN010000170.1, from coordinate 9,482 downwards.
AGACGCGCCCGGTGTATTACATCATATCATGATCAGGGGAATAGAGCGTCGAAACATATTTAAAAACAACAAAGATAGAGAGGATTTAATAGAACGTCTCTCGAATTTATTACCTGAAACCGAAACGGCATGCTACGCATGGGCTTTTATGCCGAATCACGCTCATTTTCTTTTTAGGACCGGAAAAGTTCCTATATCCACCATCATGAGGAGGCTCTTAACCGAGTATGCGGTCAGTTTAAATCGCCGCAATAAACGTTATGGACACCTTTTTCAGAACAGGTATAAATCAATCATCTGTCAAGAGTTGCTGAGATATATGAAATAGACATTGATGAAATATATATGAAAGGAAAACAGCCGAGGAGGGTAAAAACCAGAAGTCTTTTTTGTTATTGGGCGGTCCGTGAACTGGGTGTTTCCCTTACTGAATTAGCACGACTGTTAGATGTCAGCCTCCCTGCAGTCAGCTACTCGGTAGAGAGGGGAGAAACGATCGCCCAAGAAAATAATTTTCAGTTAATCGATTGAATATTAATATCTTAAGGGCGTCCCTCTTCCCTCTTCACTCTTCACTCTTCACTCTTCACTCTTCAATGCATAGCCTATTTTGTCGGAGCTGGGGATCCCTCACCTCACAATTGCAGACCGATGCGGGTTCAAAGGATTGATCCGCAAAGCCAAAGAAAAAAGGTAGGGATGGTGTTTTTTCAAATGCCCAAGGTATCCCAGCCATTCCATAACCAAGAGACGGTAAGCTCTCTTGATGTCTCCTGCGAGGTGGGCATGGTCCGTATCCGGCAGAATCTGAAAATCACTCCGGTGAAGCAGCTCATCTCTAAGGTGAAAAACGGCTCTCAATAGCTCTGTAAAGGACTCGCGCTCTAGGAGAATCGGGTTTTCCAGCAGTCGAAGCAGGATAGGCCCTTTGGCCTCCAAAACAGTTCGAAGTTCCTGCAGTTTACCGATATGAACCGTAACGTCAAAACCGTGAGCTTCCAAGCCATTTGCTATCCTAAAGAAATCTTCGTCGACAGACTCATTGGTGAAAGTGAGTTCTTTTCTCAATTCCCCCAGACGCGAATCCATGGAGCAGAAAATGAGCATGAGCGTGTTTCCGAGCTCACTGAAGAAGAGCCCTGTGACCATGTGGAGTTTTTGCCTCCGGATTTCGTTTTCTCTGCGGTTTACCAGCGACTCCGTGGCACTGGCTAGAATCCCACCAAAAGTGCCTACGCCACAGACAATCAGAATGACGACCAAACCTTTTGCCGCTTGACTGGTTGGATGGATATCGCCATAACCCACCGTGGCAATAGTGACGAAAGTGAAGTAGAAAGCATCCAGGAAAGATAGGTGTTCAATGACCATGAAAACGACAGTCCCGGACAGAGTGATGGCGACGAAAGCAGCAACCAAAATCTGAAACTTTATTGTGGATGATTTCACGAGGAATAGCCTCCTGACGCGCTTTATCAGATAAGGTGACAACCACTGCGCTATTTAGATCTGGAATATAAACGATGTTGACTTCTCTGTCATGAAGAAAGCCTTATGGGGTTTTCTTCCGTAAATTTGGACGAGACTCTGTCACAAACCCTTTGGGAGAATCCGTGAAGTAGGGGCGGATGGTTCAAAATATTTTGGGAATCCATCTCTGCATCTCAATCAAAGATAAAGCGTCGGTCCGTCCAATTTGAGAATCAACATGTTTTTCGTGCCCTTGGCATCATCTCCCTTAACTGAGATTGCGTCAATTGCGTCAGTGATTCTTTTCACTTTTAAGTTTAACTTGGTATTTCCCGCATGTCAGGCATGATTGGTTCCGTTGGCACTGTGTCGATATTCACGCCCTTTCCGGGTACAGGTTCCGATTTCAGATTTGCAAGTTGCAACCACAAGATCCTGTGATCTGATTCCGCTTGATCCAAAAGGCCACTCCAACTATGCTTCACAGAAAAAAAAGCGGCTTCGTATCACCAAAGTAAATGAATCATGATCAGCCGAGAAATATTCACCCGTGATTTTATCCTGTGCTTTGCTGCACAGGTTGCTTTTGCATCCGTTTCTTTCATCCTCATCCCCACTCTGCCCATCTATCTTTCAAGATTAGAATCTGCCGAGATAGAGATTGGAATTCTCATCGGAGCCTTCGGCATCTCTTCACTAGTCCTGAGGCCCATTGTAGGTAAAGCGCTTTCAAAAACTGGTGAAAAAAAATTTATGGTTGTCGGCGCCATTGTCTCTGCCCTTACTTCTGTGGCCTATCTCATTGCGCCTCCATTTTGGCCTTTTTTCATCGTGAGAATCTTTCAGGGAATTGGATCTGCTTTCTTTTTTACTGCCGCAATTATACTTATATCCAATATCACCCCCCAAACCCATCGAGGCCAAAGCATTGGCTATTTCTTTCTATCTTTCAATATTTCCATGGTGTTAGCACCTCCATTTGGAATATTTCTTATCAACCATTTCGGTTTCACGACTCTTTTTTTGGTATGTGTCGTTCTATCTTTAGGCTCGCTGTTGATCTCCTGCAGATTAAAGAGCAGCGACGTCAAACCCATGGTTGATTCATCGATGAAGGACAGTTCGTTCTTTGCTCCCAAGGCATTCCCTCCGATTTTTGTGTATTTCCTAGCTCATATTATCTGGGGAGCTTTAGCTACATTTTTCCCTCTTCATGCTATCAATCATGGTGTGACCAACCCCGGGCTTTTCTTTGCGGCTTATGCCATGGTGCTTATTTTGGGTCGGGCTTTGGGGGGAAGGATATTGGATACTTATCAAAGAGACAAAGTCATTTTACCGTGCCTCACCGCTTATATCCTATCAATGATCCTCCTTGCCTATTCGACAAGCCTTCAGATGTTTATTCTTGTCGCCGTCATTCAAGCCACTGGGCATGCTTTTCTCATGCCCGCCTTGGTTGCCTACACCATTGACCTTGCCGGCGCTTCCCGAGGAGCATCGATTGGACTGTTATCCGCAGCAGGGGATTTAGGTATGGTTCTTGGACCAACGATGATGGGCATTATTCTTCGTTTCAGCAGCTTTCCCACGATGTTCCTCTGCGTCGCTTTGGTTGGACTCATGAATTTTTCTTATTTCTATTCTTCCATGAAAAATCGTAAAAAGGCGGCGGGTTAACTGCAAACCTTGTGATTGAGGGGACGTTGGTTCCAAAGCAACTTAAACCTAAATTGAGCGATTTGTTGGGACAACTCAACGTCATGATGGACTGGATGCCGGATCCGTCATCCCGGACGAGATCCGGGACCGGCATGACGGGAACCCGCTGGGTCTTATTCGTCATTCCGGCGAAGGCCGGAATCCAGAGCCCACGACTTTCTGAGTCAACAAAACCGCTCAATTTGGGTTAAAGATATTTCTCTATCTCCGGCAACTCGGTTGATGAGGCTAAACGATTCACCGCCGATGTCGTTATAACACGGAATCGCGCAACATCGGCTCCGCAGTCGCCCAGCCTTTTAACTGAGAGCTGACAAAATATCTTCCGGGATTTAAGACATTCCGCTTCCTGTTGCCTGAACATAGTTCGGATTCCGCTACCCCTTCTGCCTCGCATATTCCGCCCGCCAACGATGCCGGATCAGCTATCTTTAAACGCAATCGCAGGGTAAGTTTCTCCTTTTCCTCCGCGTCAACAATTGCATGCTTGACAAACTCACTGCTTCCCAATATCCGTTCCTCTGAAAATATCTTGCCTCCAGCCCTTTTTAGTGAAAGAACCTGCGACCACTCTCCAAGACTCCGAATAAGACTTCCACCCACCAGCCCCGGCCGGCTACCTGCTTTTTGTTTACTCAAGAATCTGGAGGAAATTATGACGTTCGGAAAGAGGCAAGGCCGGCGCAAATTGCGCCCCACACAGCCATCTGGTGCAGCGTCTTCGAAGAGGGCGGTATCTGCCCCCAAAGGGAATTCCCGTTTTCAAGACCGTAACACTGCAGATTCAACTGATGCCAACGAAATTCGCTCGCTGATTTCAAAGGGCGAAGTCAAGTCCGCTGTCTACAGGGCCAAGCAGATGCACAAAGCCCGTGGCACTGAGGCATCTGAAGCCCTGCTGGTGGAGGCCTATAGGGCAAGGCTACTTGAAATGATTGAAAAAGGCTTGACCTGTGAGGCAGAGGCCCTTTTGAGCCTGGTACGGGAACGATACCACCTGCCTGATCCGTGGCTTGCCGAAATCCGTGCGGCCGGTGCGGCCCGCGAAGGAATTGGAGAGGCCTTTTTGGCCCCCCTGAACGATCCCGCTACACCCCGGGAAACACAGGCCGCCATCTTCAAGCAGATAAAAGAGAATATTGTCGATTTGGATGTCCTGACGTCCTCCTCGGCCCTTTCTTCCGATTATCCTCTTAAGGTCCAGGCTGCTGCCATAGTGAGGGCGTTTGAGGCCGTCACCAGCGGACCGGTTGGCGAAGCGGACATTGCCCTGTCCGAAGTTCCCAGGCGAAGCCCCCTGGCGCCGTGGAAGGTCCTCATAAAGGCACTTTTCTGTTTCTACCGCAGGGAGGATGATCTGTGCGAGAGGCATCTCCAGGCTGTGGAACCCGATTCAGCCCCTGCCCGCCTTGTTCCGGTCGTTCGGGCCATGCTTTATGGCAGATCCCGTGCCAATTTGAGCGAAAGTGCCCAAGCCCTTATTGAACAGGTGACCGGGAATCGAATGGAAATCCGGAAGATATTTGACGAGCTTGAAACGGCCATGAAGGGCGGAAGACCTCAAGTCATACGCCAGTCTATCCGCAAGGCCGTTTCTGTCTGTTCCCGGTAAGGGAGATCGGGGCGCATTCGTTACTGGATGACGACTGGGAGGATAAGGATTTGGATGTTGATGATCTCGAATTGCTCGATATCCTCCTCGAGGATGGCCAGCTGGATATTCCGCCCGACATTCCCCCCGAAGCCCTGTCCATTCTGTTGAAGGTGTATCAGAAACACGGCCACAGGAAGGGGCGTCTGCCTGGTCCGGAAGAACTCTTCAGAAATGAACCGGAACTGGCGGAAAGGTTGTTCAGCATCCTTCTGGAGCAGGAAGCCAATCGTCAGTTTGATGAGTATGGCTTTAATCGCTCCTCTTCCCGGGGGCGGGGAACGGGCAAAAAGCGTTCAAAAAGAAAAGGAAGACGGTAGATGAAAAAAGAATATGAGCCGCCGTTGCCGAATGCGGGCCCGTACCGCATCCTTGGGATTTCGGAGGATTCAGGACAGGAGGAAATCCGACGAGCGTATCTGGAAAAAATTCGGCAATACCCGCCGGACCGTTCTCCAGAGGAGTTCGAGCGTATTCGGGATGCCTATGCGGTTCTCAGCAACCCACTGCAACGCAGCCGGGCGGAGCTGTTTTCGGTGAATCCAGAGCAGTCGCTGGTCGACCTGCTGGATAATCTGGAAGCCAGAAGGGATGTTACCGACCCCGAGCCTTGGCTGGCAGCGATGGAGAGATAGATGTTACATTTCGGCAGTCAAAGCGGCTGGAGGGACAGGATATACCGGATGGGATCCCTGCTGAATAGACGCCGAGACAAGGATGTCAAACAGACAGGGGAGGTCAAAGACCTTATCATGAGGCGTTTTGAAAAATGGCTCAATGAGGTCCTGGCTGAGGAAAAACCCCTTGAAGGGATCGATCGGCAGCTTTTGGCAGAGTTGGAAGAAGCGGAAAGTCCAGCAGCAGAACCCGCTTCGAACGCTGGAGAGGATCGTTATGCCACGTGGTCAGCCATCACAGCCATCACTCAGGAAGTCAAACTGCAGGGTCGGTCGTTTAAGGAGTTGAGCCATCGGCTTGAAGCCATCACCCACCTGGGCCCTACAATTGACAAGCTTGGCGAGGAACGGAAGGAGGCGGTCGCTGACGCAAGGGGGTTGGCGGAAAGCCTCCAGGCCCTGATGACGGCACACAAGAGAGGATTGAAAGCCGAGGCGGACAGCATCGCCAGGAAGAACCTCGTGGAGACCCTGCTCGACACCCGGGACCGGTTGATGATAGGACTCAAGAGCGCAAGGGACAGTCAACAGGCCCTCGAGTCATGCAGCGCCCCCCGGGGGGCGAGGAAATGGTTCCAGAGAAAAAATCCGGACATGGAGCAGGCCCTTGAGATTATCGCTGCCCTCAAAAAAGGCTACCGGCTGGGCCTTGAGCGGCTGGATGAGACCCTCCAGCAGTTTGGGGTCCATGAGATCCCCTGCATGGGAGCACCGTTTGATCCTGCAAGGATGACGGCAGTGGATATTGAAGAGACAACAGGTGCCCTGGATGGCACGGTGCTTGATGTCTATCGAACTGGGTATGCGATCGATACAGAACTGATTCGGACGGCTGAGGTGAAGGTGGCCCGGTCGGGCGCGCCGCCTGCCATGGAAGGAGAGGAAGGGAAATGAATCATTCCGATACGATTGTCGGCATCGATCTGGGGACAACCAATTCCGAGATTGCCGCGTTTTTCGATAACCAGGTGCAAATCATCGGCTCAGGAAACAGCTTGATGCTCCCATCCTGCGTCGGTCTGTCCCGATCCGGCGAACTCCTTATCGGGGCTCCGGCTCGGAACCAGCAACTCCTCTATCCCGAACTGACCGTGCGGAGCATCAAAAGAAAGATGGGGAGCGACGAGAAAGTGACCCTGCGGGACAAAAGTTTCTCCCCCCAGGAGATATCTGCCCTTATCCTGAAGGAACTGGCCGGGTGGGCGGAAAAACGTCTGGGACATTCTGTCAAAAAGGCCGTTATTTCAGTCCCCGCCTATTTCTCAGATGCCCAAAGAAATGCCACGCGGGAGGCGGGGACCCTGGCCGGGATCGAGACCGTCAGGATACTCAATGAACCGACCGCCGCCAGTCTGGCTTAGCCTCATCAGCTGAGTTGCCGGAGATCGAGAAATATCTTTAAGTTGATTTGGAACCAACGTCCCGTTAATCACAGCTTATTCCCACAACAACCTTTCCGACTGTCCTAGCAAGTAGCAGAGGATAAAGGCCGGAATCTTTAAAAAACTGGTTTCAATCCCTTTCAAACCGGTAACGGCGAAATCCACATCTCTTTTGGTCACGAGGTAGGCCTGTTTTGGCCTTTCCGACATACAATAGGCTCCAAGTCCGCTTTTTTTGTCCAGGGATGGGTGTTCTCTGTATTTGACCTCAAAGGGAAGTACATAGGCCGGGCTGCGGACGATAATGTCCACTTCCCTGTTGGTGGCCGCATCCCGCCAGTAAACGATTTCGGGCGTGTCCCGGTAATAATAGGCGAAAAGATGCCGCAGGACCGTGGTTTCGACGATAGTGCCCATCTCTTCGGGATTGGTGAGAATCTCCTCGCCTCGAAGTAACACGGCATTGCGCAGGGCGGCATCCACCAGGTAGTATTTGTTGCGGGCCTTGAGAACGCGCTTGCCTCCGAGCATGGAGGGCGGCAGGCGATAGATCAGGTTGGCCTGCTCCAGGAGAGTCAGATGGTTGGCGACGGTGGTCGCGGTGGTCTCCAGGGCCTTGGCGCAGGCCTGGTGCGCCAGGATTCCGCCGGAGTGGAGGCAGAGATAAATAAAGAGCTTTTCTAATTCATTGATGTTGCGGACCCCGAAAAGGGCGGTCATGTCGCGCTTTAATACCCGTTCTACAACGTCTTCCCGCAGGAGTCTTTGGCACAGGTCGATGTTTTCCTGGGTCGCTGTTTCCGGGAATCCGCCCACCAGAAGGTACCTTTGAAAAAGCGGCTGCAAGGGGCGCATCCGATCGGCCAGAACGGTTAAGTCGCCCGGCTGAGATTTAAAGAGATCACTTACCCGAAGATCAGGGGCAATGCCGTCCGGCTGCTCATCGCGGATCAAAATGAATTCATAGAAGGACAGGGTCGGGATCGGCACGGTAATCCACCGGCCCACGCCGCTTTCCGCCAGCCGCTCCCGATGGATCACACTGGCTGAACCCGTGGACAGGATGCGATACTCCGGCCTATGGTCCACCAACAGCTTTATTTCGGTCTCCCAGTCGGGTGCATATTGAACTTCATCCAGCAGCAGGACGGCCGGTTTTCCCTCGGCATAGGTGCTTTCATGAAAGAGTTTTAGAATTTCACGCAAAGATAGGAGCTTGAGCAGAGGATGGTCCAGGCTCAAGTAAAGGATGCTTTTGGGGTCGGTTCCCTGTTCGACCAATGCAAGGGCTATCTGTTGGAGAACCGTGGTTTTGCCCACTCGCCGCGGCCCGGAGAGTAGAACCGCCCGATGAAGGTCTCTGTTTTCCAGATAACCTCGACAGGCCGCAAAGGCAAGACGCTGAAATTCCGGGACGAGAAAGGGTCTCGTACTCCACCAGGGGTTAAAGCCGTTGAGTACGCCGATGATTTCCGTGCGGTCTAAAAATTGGTTCAAGTCGACCCCAAATAGAGATTAATTTGTAATTAATGCATATCATACTATATACCTATAGAAAATAAAAGCATATTTTTCATAATAAAATACCTTTTTTCAGGAAAAGGGCTTCCACCATTTATCCATTCGAGGATCGTCGCTATAAAAACCTATGCAACCAAGCTATTATTCAACTCCTCTGAAAGTGAAAGGTGATGAAAGGGGACGTTGGTTCCAAAACAACTTTACAAACGGGCAGATATGGAACAACGTCTCTCCATGCCCAGACAACTAAGACTGGATACGCCCGGTGTATTACATCATATCATGATCCGGGGAATAGAGCGTCGAAACATATTTAAAAACAACAAAGATCGAGAGGATTTAATAGAACGTCTCTCGAATTTATTACCTGAAACTGAAACGGCATGCTACGCATGGGCTTTTATGCCGAATCACGCTCATTTTCTTTTCAGGACCGGAAAAGTTCCTATATCCACCATCATGAGGAGGCTCTTAACCGGGTATGCGGTCAGTTTTAATCGCCGCAATAAACGTTATGGACACCTTTTCCAGAACAGGTATAAATCAATCATCTGTCAGGAGGATGTGTATTTAAGAGAACTGGTGAGGTATATTCATCTGAACCCTGTCCGGGGAGGAATTATCTCCACACTTACTGAGTTGAACGAATATGGCTATTGTGGTCACAGTGTTATAATGGGTAAAATAAAACGGCCCTGGCAGGATACTAAATGTGTTTTAGAGTATTTCGGAAAAACCATTGGCAAAGCAAGAAGAGAATATTCTTCCTATGTTGAAGCAGGGTTTGAACAGGGACATAGGGAAGAATTGACAGGTGGAGGGTTCATAAGGAGCCTTGGAGGATGGTCGGAGATAAAAAAGAATGCTTTAATGGGGCAAGATCACATCAAAAGCGATGAAAGGATATTGGGAGAATCGGATTTTGTTGCCAATGTTCTTTCTGAAGCTGACGAGGCATTTGAGAGGAAATACGAGTTAAAGAGTCTTGGCTATGATTTGGATCGTGTCGCGGCAAGAGTTGCTGAGATATATGAAATAGACATTGATGAAATATATATG
>JAWOGN010000251.1:0-4084 GCA_046496815.1 Desulfatiglandaceae bacterium | reverse complement strand
TTTGATGTCCGACCTTCAGGATTTTACCCCCATGTCTGAAGCGCTCAGTCCGGAGGAAACCATAAAGATCATCAATCGCTATTTCTCACGCATGATTGAGATTGTTAGAGATCACGGAGGAATCATCGTGGATTTCTTCGGCGACGCGCTGCTGGTGTTTTTTGATCCCCTCGACGGACCGGTTGAGCCGGCCATTTTGCAGGCGGTTGATTGTGCACTGGCAATGCAGAATGACATGGACAGCTTCAACGCCCGGAACAGACAGGAGGGGTTACCGGAGCTTCACATGCGCATCGCCGTTAATTCCGGTGAGGTGGTTGTGGGAAATATCGGCTCTGAGACCCGGGCAAAGTACGGCATTGTGGGCTCACCGGTAAACCTGACCCATCGCATTCAGACCGTTGCGAAAGCAGGAGACGTAGTAATCTCCGAAGCCGTCCATCGTTGTGCAAAGGGAAAAATTGCAAGTAAAAGGTTAACCGGTGTTAAGCTGAAGGGTTTCAAGGAGCCTCTGGATTTGTATATGGTAAAGACCAGTCAGAATTAGGCGGCGCCATCGAAAGATGCCTTCATTTGGGTTGACTGCTTGGAAAGCAACATCCACACAGCCGAAAAGGACATATTTCAAATCAGAGCGTGAAAAAACGGGTATTCTCTACGATACGTCACGGTCAATACCCACTGCAGATTCGGCTACAGATGTGAAACCGGGCTTTCGGCGGGAGCAAAGTAAATGCCACGGTAGCGGCATGAAGACGAACCGCGCACATCGCGCCAGGGTTCTTTTGATGAACACAGTGTACAGCCACCCATATTTTTTACCTCTTGATAATGGTCTTCGAAATCTTCTGTATTTGCCACAATACAAGATTCTCCGTTCCTCACCCCCCGTCATGTTTGCCGCAGGACAACTCACAAAGCAGGCTGCCGTTGCCGCACCGGACAGTCTCGAACTGCAGGATGGGGTGATCGATCCCGAAACGGTGAAAAAGCTCGCGACGGATCTTTTCAGAAAGCGGTTCAGTCCGGCTCACGAGTTGATCCGTCACCTCCACGTGACAGGAAAAGGCGATGCTGGAGGCGCTCACATTCCAGGCGTGCAGGTAATGGACCCCGCACACGCCCGGGATCGCCTGCAAAGTTTTCCTTATTTCTTCCAGGTCGAGGTTTCTCGGGGTGGCATTCATCAGAATGCCGGTCGCATCCCTCAGAATGGTCCAGCAATTCTTCAGGATAAAGAGGACGATAAGAAAGGAGAGTAGGGGATCCAGCCAATACCAGGGCCGGAATACCAGGATGATGCCGTTGACCAGGACGAGGATCGATGTGAGCATGTCTCCCACCATGTGGAGAAAGGCCCCCCGCACGTTGAGGCTGTGTCTCGAATCCCGATGGAGTAACCAGGCCGAAAGCCCGTTTCCCACGATGCCCACGGCCGCCAGGTAAATCACGATGTGACCGATCACGGGTTGCGGGTGTCTGAACCGCTCGAAGGCTTCGAACAGGATAAAGGCTGATGCGGCCGCCAGAAGGGCGACATTGATCACCGCCCCAAGAATTTCGGCCCGTTTGTAACCAAAGGTGTTTTGCGGCGAAGCCCCTTTTTTCCCGATGCGAAAGGCGAAATAGGCGATCAACAGGGCGGCGAAGTCGCTGAAATTATGGACGGCGTCAGAGATCAGGGCCATGCTGTGGGCGTAGATTCCGCCTACGATCTGGGCCGCAGGGATCAGCAGGTTGATGGCAAGGGTGATGAGGAGTCGCATTCCGGTTGTGTCTTCTCCGTTGAGGCCATGAGCGTGAGTCAAGTGATCATGCCGATGAGGGGATGAGATCTCATCAGGGGCGCACTCCGAAATGGATGCGCTTGCCTTTTCTTGGTTTTGGTCCGTGTCCATGGCTTACCCTTGATTATATATAAAGACGTGACAACAAAAGATCAATCCTGAATTCCATTTGGACCCGTGAGAATGTTTGACAATGAATTGACATTCCGTCGGAATTTGATGACAAATTCGGAGCCTGTATATGGCTGATATCATTTGTTGGTGTTTTGGTTATACCGCACAGGAGATCCTCAAAGACATCCGTCAGAACGGTCGATCCCTGATCATGGATAAGATCATGGGAGAGAAACGGAAGGGGGGATGCGACTGCGCAGGGAAGAACCCCAAGGGCCGATGATGTTTGCCTGACATTCACCAGTTGGTGAATCAGTGTCGATTTCGAGGAAACCTTTGATTTCATTCGGCAAGCACGGCTTCAGCCTTTGTCTGATTGCACAGAGGTTCCGAAAAGCACCCGGTCAGGGACGGCGAAGACCGATGAGGTGATGCGGCCGACCTCATCGCCGCGATACACCACAAGCCCAGCCCGGCAGGCACCGGAGAGAGCCGTGCCCGTTCGCCCGGAGAATCAAGATTCAGGTAACGGAAGCGGTTTTCGTAAAGCGCCCGAGCGAGAGTCGTTTTCCCCACCTGGCGCCCACCAGTAACGACGACGATACGCCGGGGAGGGGGTCCCTGAGGAAGACGTTTGGAAAGATATCTTTCGAGCATGGACAGATTGTGTCAGAGTACTTTTTCAAACATCCATAATTCTCTCCTCTTAAATCGGTAAATGGAGCCAGGCAAACACCCCGATCATCTTGAGACCCATGTAGAGCATCACGGCGATAAAGATGTACTTGAGCTGCTTGGCCGGCAACAGGTGGGCGACCTTGGCCCCGACGATGGCCAGCGGGATACTGCACCCGGCAAGCAGAATCCACTGAAGCCAGTTGATATACCCTGTTGAGTAGGGCGGAAGGCCCTGGACACCCAAGCCGTTAATTAAAAAGGACAGCGATCCGCCGATGGCCGTGAAGATCATCAGGGCCGTAGAGGTACCCACGGCCTGGTGCATCTTGAACTTCAAGAAAAAGACCATGATGGGGATCATCAAGACGCCCCCGCCGATCCCGATGATGCCCGAGACGACGCCCAGGGGGATCCCCCACAGAATAAAAGCGGCGATGCTGTCTGATGGTTCATCGGTTATCTGCGGCGGCTTGGCTGTAAGCATCCGGAGGGCGCCGAGGATGACGGCGATTCCGAATGCGACCGTCAGGACCTTCCCGGGCAGGTGCGAGGCGATAAAGGCGCCGAAAAAGGCGCCGATGGCCCCTGCGATTCCGAAGGTTACCCCTGCCTTCCAGAGGACAGCCCCCTTCTTGTGGTGCGTCATCGCCCCGCTGAAGGCCGTGGGAAGAACCACCAGGAGATTGGTCCCAAAGGCGATTCGAATGGCAATGGTGGGGTCCACGCCGATGGATTTCAGTGCCCAGAACTGAACCGGGACCATGATAAAACATCCCCCTACCCCCAACAGACCTGAAGCGAATCCAACGCCCACACCGGTAATCAGCAATGCAATAATTTGTGCAGCCTGCATCTCCATTTTTATTCCCTCCTATTTCTTAGCTTCAGTGATGGAGGTTGCTGCTCATTACGTCCTGCAGAGGTTTTCCCGTCGGATATCCGGGAGTCTTTGCACCACCTCAGTGACCTCAGGGCTTCCTTCCAGCCAGTGCCTAAGGTTTCCCAATATGGTGGCGGCATAAGGGCTTGCGTTAAGCCGAGAGCAAGATCCCGGGCCGGACCCCGTTGATTCCTCAGCACCGTCACGCCCCGGCCGACAAACCAGTTCTTGTAGCGGCTTTGGATCCCGCCGCAGATAAGTTTCTCCACCGCACAATCGACCAACCGCCGAGCGACCTCCTTAGCACCTTCCCCTTCCACATCCCATGTGGCTTCCTGAGCGATCGCGAAGGCCGGTTCGCTTCTCCCAAGAGAAGTCCATCCATTTCAAAAAATCATGGAGGGCAAATTACCCCTCCACCAATATGCCCGGAATGCTCTCCACAAAGGCTTTGATTTCATCCCGCACGCGTCGATAATGGAACATGGCCTCTTCATCATCATCTGTTTTCCGTACGAGTTTCGGGGGATCATCAAAACCCCGGTGCATCAGCTTGGTCTTGGCCGGGAAATAGGGGCAGGATTCACGGGCGTTGTCGCAAAGCGTGACGACATAGTCAAATTGC
>JAWOGN010000164.1:0-14705 GCA_046496815.1 Desulfatiglandaceae bacterium | reverse complement strand
TGTTTTTGGAGATTTCCTCCAAGGCGGTTTCGATCCCCAGGGCGGGGCGGTACGGTCGATGTGAGGCCATGGCCTCCACCACATCGGCCACACCCAGGATCCTGGCCTCCAGCAGAATTTCATTCCCTGACAGCCCGGACGGGTATCCGGAGCCGTTCATTCTTTCGTGATGCTGAAGTACGATTTGTGCGATCGGCCACGGAAACTCGATGCTTTTGAGGATATCGTATCCAACCTGGGCGTGGGTTTTGATCAGTTCCAGTTCGATTTCGCTGATTTTCCCCGGTTTGTTCAGGATGGCGACCGGGATGGCAACTTTTCCCAGGTCGTGAATGACGCCTGCCAGGCGCAGGCCGTCAATGCGATCTTCCGAAAGCTCCATTTCTTTGGCAATGGCAGCGGCGAGGTCCGCCACACGCTGTTGATGACCGGCCGTGTAAGGGTCCCGGGTCTCCACGGTCCGTGCAATCGCCTTGATGCTCCCCTCCAAAGCTTTTCCCAGTTTTTCCATGCTGCGCTGAAGTTTTTTCTCCGCAATCTTTCGATCTGAGATGTCGACGGAGACGACCAGAGTCGCGCTGTTTTCCCCGTTCCCGTTGCATATGGGGTATGTGGAAAAAAGCGTGGGAATTCTCTTGCCGGATTTTTGGGCCAGGGTCAACTCCCGCGTAAATCCGGGTTTTCCGCCGGGTACTGAACGGGCTGGACGGACGGATCCCGTTATGTCGGGTGGGAGACCCAGGAGGGTTGCCGGCTGTCCCACGACCTCATCACGGCGATAACCGAGTAGCCGTTCGGCACCGGAACTGAACTCAATGATGCGCTCCGGTTCTGCAAATGGGTCGATCATGATAAATGAGACATGTTCCGCCGCTGAAAAAATTGCTCTGAAACGCGTCTCACTTTCTTGGAGGGCAGTGGTTCGCTCCTCGACCATCTTCTCAAGGCGTTCACGATAAGCGCGATTATCGATCTCCAGGCGGCGGCGCCGTATCGCATTGGCGACACTGATCAGCAGTCCGTTCCGCTCAAAGGGCTTGATGATGTAGTCATAGACACCGTCTTTGAGTATCGCCTCCGCAAGGATTGGATCATCCATGGCGGTGACCATGACCGCCGCCGTATCCTGATACGTGGATATGGCATATCGAACGAAGTCCAAGCCTGATTCCCCGGGCATGTCGATATCGCAGAGAATGAGGTCGAAAAACCGCTTTTCCAGTAACTTGCGAGCCTCGGCAGCGTCGGCACCCAGCGTACAGTGATATCCCTGCATTTCAAGGATTCGCCCGATCAGCGTTCGAATCTGCACTTCGTCGTCCACGATGAGGATCTGTGTCAAGACAAATCTCCGGTATGATCCCGTCCGTCCAAGGTCCCCGCGTAATCTCAGCCATCTGGGTATCGAGCTGAAGGCCGGGAATTCAGCTTCGTTTCAAAGACGCTTGCTTTCAGGATGCCTTTTTACGGCAGGCTGAGGGCGGCTTTGGTCCTTAGATTTCGCAGCCATTGATCGGTCGGTGGATTGTCGGCCATCACCGTTTACGGAGCAAGCGGGGATCCGGTTCTTTTGTCGGAAGTCATACGCAAAAACAATGCCGCGCAAGAAGATCGGGGTGAGAGCTCTTAACTGGTTGATTATCATATAAAATATGTATGTTGTAAATAAGGCTCGTTACGTTATAGGTCAATTTAGACCGGTCAGGTTGGGTCCCATGTGGCATGCAGCCGATTTTTTAATGCGGATTCCTCCGGGGGAGAAGACCGGGGCGAGTGAAGCCATCCCTTGACATGATCGGGTGGGAGGGACTAGGAATAAGGAGACTGAAGGATCCGAAGGAAATGACTCGAATCGAAGCAAAACGACCGGATCCAAAATTTCCATTCGGAGTAGACTGTCATGGAAAGTATCCTCAAATTTTCAAGGAACCGATGCACCGCCGTTGAACAGCTGGATGATCAAACCATGAGATCCACTTGCAGGCTTCAGGATACGTTAACGGAGGCTTTTGTGGAGATCACGGTGAAGTTGCCCGACTTGGAAATCACGCGTGTCGAAGGTGAAGTCCGCCGCACCTACCAGGAGGCATGTGTGAACTCAACCGAATCGCTACGGAAAGTCGTTGGGGTACGCATTGGTCCAGGCATGCTGAAAATCATTCGAGGCCTTGTGGGAACCCCGAAGGATTGCAAACAGTTGGCTTTTATGGTCGAGGAATGCTGCCACGGGATTATCCTTTCCTTTACCAAGGATGTGTTGGTTCATTCTCCGAGGCCGAAAGCGGAGCGGGAGTCAAAAAAATTCTATGCGAACATGGTCAAGGAGAACATCCGGCTGTACAACCGCTGTGCGGCGTTTGCCCCCGGCAGTTCCATCGTGGAGGGCATTGAAGTACCGAAATGATTTTCTATCCCACTGAGTTTGAATGTATCGAGAACGACCATAGGGCGACCGGGTGTCGCGGCTGAGAGACGTCTCGATACGGAGCGCTTTCATTGCCGCAAGGTTTCACGAATCGGAGGTCACCGCGGGGCGAAGGAAAGGAGGGATTTAAAAAGAGGAATGTTGAAGTACACGAGAAGCAAATTGGTGAGTGTGGAGAAAACCGACGCGGGTATGCTACGCGCCCACGGCGTTCTCGATGATGACATTTATGGCCTTGAAATTGAAGTGTCGATCCGGTGTTCAGATGTCCAAATTATGGCCATAACGGGCACGTGGAATCGCTACACAACGCCGGAGTGCCCCCGGGCGCTCCCTTTTTTACAGGAAGCCGTTGGCTTGCGAATCGACGAAGCCGGATTTTCTCAAAAGGTTCACAAAGGGGTGGGTCGCAAGGCGTGTCGGCATTATGCGAATCTGTTGCTCGAGTGCTGTCATTCGGCAAAAGAGGCGTTGCGTCTGGTCCAATGGGAGGACGAAAAGGCGCTCAACACCGATCTAACCTTTGATGATTTCGTGAAGGGGCATTCGGAATCGCGCCCAAAAGCTGCCTTTGTCGGTACCCCCCATGAAGCGGATCGCCCATTGACCCCAAGGCCGAACACGGACGCCAGGGCCGAAACAAAAGCGTCAGAAGGAATGATTATTGATTTGCATGTGCATACCTCGCCCGCGTCTCCGTGCAGTTCGGCCCCGGTGGACGCGTTGATTGAGGAAGCGAAAACCATCGGATTGGATGCGATATGCCTGACGGACCACAATTATGTCTGGGATCCGAACCGAGTGGAAGACCTGAGACAAAAGCACGGGTTTTTGGTGCTGGATGGGAACGAGATTACCACGGACCAGGGGGATATGCTCGTCTTCGGCTTGAGAAAAAATATTGAGGGAATCATCAAGCTCGAGGAACTGAGGGCCCTGGTTCTTGAGGCGAAGGGTTTTATGATTGCTGCCCATCCTTTCCGGGGATTCCTGACCTTTGGTGTGGGTCAGCTGGGTTTGACCCCGGAGAAGGCCATGAAAAGACCCCTATTCAAGTATGTGGATGCCGTGGAGGTCCTGAACGGGAAAGTCACAGAGAAAGAAAACAGCTTTGCCAAACAAGTTGCGGCAGGTCTCGGACTGCCGGCAACCGGCGGCAGTGATGCCCATGAAGTGTCGGAAGTAGGCGTATACGCAACGCAGTTTTCAGACACAATCAAGAATGGTATGGACCTGATCCAGAAGCTAAAGGAAGGCACTTACTCGCCCGTTCGTTTCAGGCTTGATGAGAGGGCAGCAGGAGCTTTGTAAACTGAGAATCCCCTTGAATTGTCGCGGTGAAAGGAAACGAGGAGAATGGAACAGAAGAGAGACTGGGAAAAGATTATAACGAGAATGGAACGTTTGATGCGGCTCAAATCATTTCCGGTGGCGTTCAAGATGCTGGAAAATAAAGAGGAGCTGGGGAAAATTCCCTTTATGCGAAGGACGGGTCATAAGGTCACGCTCTGTCAACTCATTAGCCTGGTGCGGAACTTTGACTGGACCATCGGTGCGGAGCTGGATGATTTCATGAATCCCGGATGCCCGTCCATCATCGGCCTCACAGACACCCCGGAGACTTACAAGGACGGGACCTTTCGGAGCATTGTCTGGGTGAAGACCAAGGAAGACGGAAAAAAATATGAGGCATCCATCCCGCGGATTCCCCTTGGCAAGTATGAAGCGGTTGTGATGGCCCCGTTGGTCTATAATCCGTTTGAACCGGATATTGTTCTCATATACGCAAATCCCGCCCAGATGATGCTTTTGATCAACTCCCTGCAGTTCGAAGACTATGAAGTCATGCAGTTTTTTTGTGTCGGGGAGTCTTCCTGTTCGGATGCCATTGCCCGGTGCTATCTGACCGGCAAGCCTTCGCTGACCATTCCCTGTTACGGCGAGCGCCGCTACGGGCATGCGCAGGATGAGGATCTGGTCATGGCTTTGCCCGCCGGTATGGTGCAAAAGGCCTTAAGCGGTATGGAAACCCTCTACCGCCGGGGCATTCGCTACCCAATCAGTTTTGCGGGCGCCGAGCGGGATCTCACGACGGCATTTCCCGGGTCCTACGGCGGATTGAAGGAATTGGAGGCGATCCGCGGGGATGACAATCGCCTGCTGTTGGGAGTGACCGGCGGCATTGCGAGCGGAAAGAGCACCGTGGCGAATATGTTGAAGGATCTGGGGGCCCCTCTCATCGATTTTGATGTGATCGCCAGGGAAGTGGTCGAGCCGGGAAAACCCGCATGGAAGGAGATCGTGGATTTTTTTGGAAAACAGGTTCTGGCGGAAGATGACAGCCTGGATCGAAAAAAACTCTCGAGCATCGTCTTTCGTGATTTTGAAAAGCGAAAAAAACTGGAAAACTTCACGCACCCGCGTATCAACGAGGAGTTTGTAAAGCAGGTCAATGAAATTGCCGAGCATACCCCCGGGGCGATCATTCAAGTGGTGATTCCCCTGATGATTGAGCTAAATCTGCAATACAGATTCCACAAGCTCTTGCTGGTCTATATTCCCGAAGCCCTTCAGATCAAAAGGCTTTCCGAGCGGGACGGCATCAGCGAGGCGGAAGCGGCCAACATACTCAAGGCGCAGTTGCCCATCGAAGAAAAGGTTGGGTACGCGGACTATGTCATCCATAATGAGCTGTCGATAGATGAGACGAGGAAGCAGGTGGAGGCGCTGTGGGAGACACTCCAAAAGGTTCAAAAAGAAAGAGAGGGGGGCAAAAGAGATGAATAGGGCGACAAACGGATTCAGAGCGGTGGATCGCGTGGAAGTCTTAACCGTCATTGACAACTATGTGGATGTCTTGCTCACGAGCACGGATGTTGTCAAAAGACCTCCCTTGGCAAAAGGAGGGGATATTCCCTCCGACACGCTGCTTGCAGAGCATGGGTTGTCGCTTCTTGTCACCGTATTTGAAGGAGAGGACAGCCACAAAATCCTGTTCGACACCGGCTACAGTCAAACGGGGGTCCCGCACAACTTGACGCAGCTGGAAGTGGATCTGGGAGAGATAGAAGCCCTCGTGTTGAGCCATGGACATATGGACCACACCGGATCCCTTTACGAAGTGCTCGACAGAATCGAAAAGCCCATTCCGCTGGTGACGCATCCCGATGCATTTTTCTCCCCGCGATATTTCGGCCTGGATGACGGGAGAAAACTTTTGTTTCCGCAGCCGCTGACACGAACAAAGCTGAAAGAGAGAGAGGTGGAGCTGATGGAAAACCGCGCGCCGACGCTGATTGCCGACGATATGATTATGGTGACGGGCGAGGTGGAGCGGGTCACGACATTTGAAAAGGGTCTTCCCAATGCGCTCGTAGAAAAAGACGGCAAACTGGAAAAGGATCCCATTTCAGACGACCAGGCACTGGTCATCCATCTGAAGCAAAAAGGCCTGGTGGTCATCTCCGGTTGCAGTCATGCAGGTATCATCAATACGGCACTTTATGCAAAGAAGATCGCGGGAACGGAACCCATTTATGCGGTGCTTGGCGGCTTTCACCTTTCCGGCCCTTTCTTTGAGCAGATTATTGAAGACACGATTCAGGAATTGAAGCAGATGAAACCGGAAGTGGTTGTGCCGATGCACTGCACCGGCTGGAAGGCGATTCAGCGATTCTCCGAGGAATTCCCGGATGCATTTGTACTCAACAGCGTGGGAACCAAGATTACACTTTCGTGACAGGGTTCAGAACACGAGCTCATTAAGCAAATAAAGATCGTTCGGGCTGATATGACTGAAAAACGAGTACCCTGGCTGACACAGCATAAATTTCTTTTGCTGTTCATTTCGTTGCTACTTTTTGCACTGCTTCAACCTCATATCGCCGGCCTTAAGCTAATCGGTGCGTCCACCCTTTTGAAAATTTTCTTTACGGCAATTCTGTTTTCAAGCCTTTACGCCATAAGCGAGCATAGGCGGTTCTTCATTCTCACCTCAATCCTTGCGGTACCCGTTTTTGGCTTGCAGTGGGCCACCTATTTCTTAGGGCAATCGACAGGTCTCATGGTGGGTATCCACAGCCTCACAGCGCTATTCCTTATTCTGGTTGCAGGTATCATTATATCTTATGCCCTTAAAGGCGAGGCGGTGACGGCTGAAAAGATCAATGCCGCCATTTGTGCCTACCTGTTTATCGGACTGATTTGCGCATACCTATATTCCGTAATCTATACGCTTCAGCCCGGGTCATTTCAAATTGAAAATCCCGATCTTTCCCGCTTTGTATATTACAGCTTCATTACGCTCAGCACCTTGGGCTATGGTGACATTACACCCCTGACGCCGCAGGCCCAGTCACTGGCCTATGTCGAGGCGATCGCAGGTCAGATCTATTTGACCGTGTTGGTGGCCCGGTTGGTCGGTCTTCATATCGCACATAACCAGCTGAATCGATCCGGAAATCGAACCAGATGAGCGCAAATCGAAACAATTAAGTCGGCGACAAACAAGGCAGGATAGTGTAGAAAAGGTCCAAAGCACGTCGAGAATCAATAGGTCTTGAGACCTAGCGGCTTATACCGGGAACTGTGGCAGGCCTATCCCTGTTCAGTTTAGCCGCTCAATTAGAAAACAATGCCAAACGCGGGGTACGAAACGTGAAGAGAAACAAATGGAAAGGAACATTTCTTTTTTCAGACTGGTCAGTCCTTGCATTGCTTTTGCCGGCTTTTTTGTTGGCCTCCTGCAGCAAAAAAGAAGAAGCCGTGGTCCAAGAGGAAGTGGTGAGGCCGGTGAAGATGATGACGGTCACGTCGAGCACGGATGCGCTTCAGCGCAAATTTCCGGGCATGGTGCGGGCGGCGAAGCGTGCGGATCTGGCGTTTCAGGTGGAGGGAACCCTCAAGCAACTTCCCGTGGATGAGGGGAGGGAGGTGAAGGAAGGCCGGCTCATCGCCCAGCTGGACCAGCGGGATTTTGAGAACAACCTCCGCAATGCCCAGGGTCAGCTCGCAAGGGTGAAAGCGGCGCTGGAGAGCGCCCAGAGCGAGTATGACCGTATTCTTCGGATTCAGAAGCAGGACCCGGGGGCCGCCAGTGAGAGCATGGTGGTGAAGCGGCGTGAAGCGGTGGACCAGGCCAAGGCGGAGATGGAATCGGCCCGGGCGGCAGTGGACGTGGCCCGAGACAAGCTTGGGTACACGACCCTGCGGGCTCCCTTTGCAGGTGTGGTTTCCAAGCGGTATGTGGACAATTTCCAGGAAGTGCGAGCCAAGCAGGCCATTGTGAGCCTGGATGACATCTCCTTCCTTGAGATCCTGGTGGACCTTCCGGAGATTGTGGTGACCTCCATTAAAGAGTCCGACAAGCAGACGGGCTCGGAGGCCCGCGCTCACGCCGAGTTTGCAGCAGCCCCTGGTAAGGAATACCCGTTGAAGATTAAAGAATTCGCCACCCGTGCCGATCCCAGAACTCAGACCTATCAAGTTGTTTTTCAAATGAAAAGACCTGAGGGTCTGCTCATCCTGCCCGGCATGACCGCGACAGTCGTCGGCAAACCGCCGGTAAGCGGTGAAAAGAGGGGGTTTTTCATCATCCCGACCATTGCGGTCTTTGCCGATGATGAGGGCAACTCCAACGTTTGGGTGGTGGACAAGGAAAAGATGACCGTAGGGCGGCGCAAGGTCACGACGGGAGATCTGACCGGTGAAGCGGGAATCCAGATCACGGAGGGGCTGCAGTCCGGGGAGATGATTGCGGCGAGCGGGGTCAGTCAACTGAGGGAGGGGATGAAAGTGAAGGCTTTTGACGGCAGCTTTTAGCCTGGGAGCATGACGATGAACATCGCGGAGTGGAGCATACGCAGAAGCGTGATCACCTGGGTGATGACGATTCTCCTTCTGGTCGTGGGATGGATTTCGTTCAACAACCTGAGTCGTCTGGAGGATCCTGAATTCACCATCAAGGACGCCGTCGTCATCACCCCGTATCCCGGGGCCTCGGCCGCTGAAGTGGAACAGGAAGTCACCAACGTGATCGAGAAAGCCTGCCAGGAGATGGGGCAGCTCGACAGGCTGGAGTCCCGATCTTCACGGGATCTTTCGATTGTCCAGGTGACCATGAAGGACAAGTATGACAAAACCTCCCTGCCCCAGGTCTGGGACGAGTTGCGGAGGAAGGTGAACGACTACCAGAGGCAGCTTCCCCCCGGCGCGGGTCCGTCCATTGTGAACGATGATTTCGGGGATGTGTACGGGGTTTTTCTGGCCATCACCGGCGAGGGGTACACCCACAAGGAAATCTACGAATACGCCAAGTTCCTGCAACGTGAGTTGCTCAAGGCCCGGGATGTCAAGCGGATCGTGTTTTATGGGGTGCAGCCCGAGACCATCTACATCGAGATGCGGCGGGAGAAGATGGCCCAGTTCGGGGTTGCGCCCACGGACCTTTACGCCGCCCTTCAGGCCAAGAACATTCCGGCGAGCGGGGGATACCTCCCTCTTGGAAAGGAATACATCCCCATCAGCCCCACAGGGGAATTCAAATCGGAACAGGAAATCGGGGGCCTGCTCATCAAAGGCCGAGGCCCGGATTCCATGAGCACGGTTTACCTCCGGGACGTGGCCGACATCACGCGGGGCTATAAGGAACCCCCTGACACGCTTCTACGTTCCGACGGGAAGCCTGCCGTGGGGCTGGCCATCTCGACGGTTCAGGGCGGCAATGTGGTCGCCATGGGAGAGGCCCTGGAGAAGAGGCTAAAAGAGCTTGAAGCCATGCGGCCTGTAGGGATGGATCTTCACGTCATCTCTCTGCAGAGCCGCGCCGTCGTCGAATCGATCAACGGGTTTCTCATCAACCTTGTGGAAGCGGTCGTCATTGTGGTGGTGGTGCTTCTCATTTTCATGGGGCTTCGGAGCGGTTTGATCATCGGCGGCATTCTCTTGGTGACGATCATGGGAACTTTCATTGTCATGGCCATGGGAGAGATCACCCTGGAGAGGATCTCTCTCGGGGCCTTGGTGATTGCCCTCGGCATGCTGGTGGACAATGCCATCGTGGTCACGGACGGGATGAAAATGAAGATGAAGCAGGGGACCGATGCCCTGAGCGCGGCCCGGGACATTGTCGGCCAGGTGGGGACTCCCCTGCTCGGGGCGACCTTCGTGGCCGTGGCCGCCTTTGCGGCCATCGGCACCTCCCAGGACAGCACGGGAGAGTATTGCCGCTCCCTTTTTTATGTGATCCTGATCTCGTTGCTGATGAGCTGGTTGACCGCTGTGACCAGCACGCCACTGTTGTGCAAGACGTTTCTCAAGGTCAAATCGAAAGGGACGGAAGGCTCCAGCGGGCAGAAAGATGCCTACGGCGGGAAATTTTACGGTCTGTACCGTACCTTCCTTTCCGCCTGCATTCGCGCCCGATGGGTCACCGTGATCGTCGTGGTCGGTTTGTTTGTCGCGGCCCTGGTCGGCTTTGGTTCAGTGAAAAACAGCTTTTTCCCGGACTCGACGCGCCCCCAGTTCTACGTTGATTTCTGGTTTCCCGAGGGAACGGACATCCACGAGACCTTGCGTCAGGTGGAGGAAGCTGAAAAATACCTGACAAAACAGGAAGGCGTGACCAACCTCACGACCATGCTCGGAGGAGGCCAGGTGCGTTTTCTTCTGACCTACACCCCGGAGAAGAATTACGCCGGCTTCGGCCAGATCCTGGTGGACGTGGACGATTACAAGCGCATCCCCAAGATGACTCGGGAAATCCAGGGGGACCTCGATCGGATGTTCCCCCAGGCCATGGTCAGCGTGAGGTTGTTTGTGCTCGGCCCCTCCATGGGAGGCAAGATTCAGCTCCGTCTTTACGGGCCGGATTCGAAAGTGCTCAGGGAAGTGGCCTCGAAGGCGGAGGCGGTGCTCCTTGCTGATCCTGAGGCAAAGGCGGTGAGAAACGAATGGCGGGAGATGGTCAAGGTGGTGCGGCCCCAGATGGCGGAAGTCCCTGCGCTCAGGGCGGGCATTGAGAGGCCGGACCTCGCCAAAACCTTTGAATCGGTGTTTGAGGGGACCCGGGTGGGTGTTTTCAAAGAACGGGACGAGTTGATCCCTATTGTAGCCCGGTCGCCGGAAGCGGAGCGGGCCGACCTTGACAGCATGGGTTCCATCCAGATCTGGAGCCCGGCCGCCCAGACCATGATCCCTGTGGGACAGGTCATCAGCGGAATCGAAACGGAATTTGAGAACGCCCATGTGTGGCGCAGGGATCGATTCAGGATGTTGAGGATCCACGCGGACCCCCGTGAAGGGCTGGCCAGCGAGCTCATGGCGCGAGTGAAGCCGGAAATCGAGAAGGTGCTCGATGTGGACGTGGGCAGGGTGCTAGGAAAGCGCTTTGGCCCGGGAGAAGATCCATTCGGGAAGGACTTCGATGCGGGCACGCTCAAGGTTCAATATTCCGATATGTGGCCGCTCAAGGGGCTTCCGGGGTATTACATGGCGTGGGGGGGAGAAGCGGAGGACTCCGCAAAAGCCAACTCCCGCCTTGCCGGCACGATCCCCATCTTCTTCGGCCTCATGGTGCTCATTGTACTGTTTCTCTTCAACTCCATCAAGAAGACCCTGGTGATCTGGTTCACGGTGCCCTTGTCCATCATCGGCGTGACGGTGGGGCTGTTGCTTTTTAATCAGCCTTTCGGGTTCATGTCTTTGTTGGGGTTGATGAGCCTTTCGGGCATGCTGATCAAGAACGCCATTGTGTTGATCGACGAGATCGACACGCAGTTGAAAGACGGCAAGGCGGCGTTTCAGGCGGTCATCGATTCCGGGGTGAGCCGTCTGATTCCTGTTGCCATGGCCGCCCTGACCACGATCCTGGGAATGATGCCGCTGCTACAGGACGCATTTTTTATCGCCATGGCAGTGACAATCATGTTCGGTCTGGGTTTTGCGACGGTGCTGACACTGATTGTGGTCCCCGTCCTTTATTCCATATTTTTCAGGATAAAATATGAGGGGCAGCCCTCGGGAGCATGATGAAAGAGGTGAAGAAATGACTCAGAGGATACGAAACCGGAAGCGGGGTTTACGGCAAAGGATGCTGCCTTTGGCAGTGGCGCTGGTGGGGACGGCGGGCTGTGCGGTGGGGCCGGACTATATGAAGCCTGCCGCGCCGGAGCCGCAGGCATGGATTGAAACAGCGGATCCCAAGATCAAGAGCGAGCCGGCGGAGTTTGCCACATGGTGGAAAATTTTCAACGACCCTGTGCTCGACAAACTCGTGGACACCGCTTACCGGCAAAATCTGGACCTCCGCATTGCCGGGATTCGAATCCTGGAAGCCCGGGCGCGGCTGGGGATTGCGGTGGGCGAGCAGTACCCCCAGGTGCAGGCGGCGAGAGGTGATTACACCTATTCGAGCCTGAGTGAGAATACGGCCAACACAAGTAGTGCCATCGACCTTGGTTACGGTGAAGCGGCCCTGGGATTTGATGCGGCGTGGGAACTGGATTTCTGGGGGAAATTCCGGCGGGCCGTTCAATCCGAACTGGGCAACCTGGATGCCTCCATTGCCGGCTATGAGGACATCCTTGTTACGCTGACGGCGGAGGTGGCCCGCGTGTACATTTTCATCCGAACGCTGGAGGCACGCTTGGGCATCGCGAGGGAAAACGTCAAGATTCAGGAGCGGTCCCTTCAAATAGCGGAGGTACGGTTCAAAGGGGGGGATGTGACCGAACTGGACGTCACCCAGGCGAGGGCGCTGTTGTCCGATACCCAGGCGTCGATTCCTCGGTTTGAGGGCCAACTGCGTCAGGCGAGGAACGCGCTTGCGCAACTTCTGGGGCTGCTGCCCGGTGATGTGGCGGGTATGCTGGAGGCGGCAGGCCCCATCCCGACAGCGTCCTCTGAGGTGGCGGTGGGGGTTCCGGCGGAACTGCTGCGGCGGCGGCCGGATATTCGCCTGGCAGAAGCGCAGGTGGCTGCGCAGAGCCCCCGGATCGGGCTTGCCAAAGCGGATCTATACCCTCATTTTTCTCTTTTCGGCTCCATCGGATTGCGTGCAAGCGATGCCTCGCTCACCGCAGCCGGCTTTCCGCGGGGCAGTTCCCTGAGTGATCTGTGGAATGGGGACAGTGTTGAGTTTTTTGGGGGAGCGGGTTT
The DNA here is from genome assembly GCA_046496815.1 of Desulfatiglandaceae bacterium. Taxonomy (GTDB): domain Bacteria; phylum Desulfobacterota; class DSM-4660; order Desulfatiglandales; family Desulfatiglandaceae; genus JAWOGN01. The sequence continues at coordinate 2,125 of JAWOGN010000164.1, read as the reverse complement.
TTCATGGGACATTTTAAACTACGGGCGCATCAAGAACCGGGTCCGGGTGGAGGATGCCCGCTTCCAGCAACGGGTGGTGAATTACAAGAACACCGTGTTGCGAGCCTATCAAGAGGTGGAGGATGCGATTGCGGGGTTTCTGAGGAGCCAGGAAGAAGTCCGCTATTTGAGGGAGAGTACGAAAGCCGCGACCCGTTCGGTAGAACTGTCCCAGATCCAGTATCGAGAAGGATTGGTGGATTTTCAGCGGGTGATCGATTCGCAGCGAACCCGGGTGCAGGCGCAGGATCTCCTGACCGGGACGGAAGGCTCGGTGGCGGAAAGCCTGGTGGCTGTGTACAAAGCCTTGGGCGGTGGCTGGCAGATCAGACTGGGAAAGGATTTCGTGCCGCAGGAGATGAAGAAGGAGATGGAGGAAAGGACGGATTGGGGACACCTGTTGACTCCGGCCAACCTGGAAATGCCGCCCGAGGAGCAACGGATGAACCGGCGCAGGCCGGATTGGTAGAAGGCAACAATCTCCCTTGCATTTCTCACCGTTTTACCCCCGCCGCGCATGGCACGGTAGGATGACTTGGTGTAAGACCGTGATTTCCTTAATCTCGGTAGGGAAGGGATTCATCAAAATTTGGAGGTAAGACATGAACCCGCAGTTATCACGACTTGAAGGCATTGGAAATATCATGACCCTCTATGGGCAAGAGGTGTTAGTGGCGTTGGCCATCCTGGTGGGGGGGCTGATCGTTACCAGGCAGTTTGTCAGATTACTGAGACTCGCCCTTCGAAGGTTAACAACGAAACAGCCTCTCATCGCTACGGTGAGCAATGTCGTATATATAACACTGCTGGTTTTTGTGGCCATCATGGTGTTGCATCAACTGGGTTTAGAGAATCTTCTCATCCGCCGCATCGTCATATTTGTCGCCCTGGCAGCCGTCGGCCTGATGGTCCTTTTCCGGCCCTACATTCCGAGCCTGCCCTTTAAGGTCGGCAACACCATCAAGACCGGCAATCTTTTTGGAAAAGTGGAAGCCACGACCTTTCTCAACACCCGGCTGAGAACCTTTGAAGGGTTGACCGTGTTTGTTCCCAACAGCAAGATCCTGAATGATTATGTCATCAACTATCATTTCACCCCCACGCGGCGCGTCAAGCTCGACGTCGGGATTCGATATGACCAAGACGTTTTGAGGGCCAAACAGGTCATGGAAGCGATTATGGTTGAGGACCCGCGGGTGAACACGAAGCCCAGGCCGGTGGTATATGTGTTGGATCTGGGCGACAGTTGCGTGAAGCTGGGAGGTCGATGCTGGGTGGAGAACCTGAAATACTGGGTAACCAAATGCGATCTGGTGGAGAAGGTAAAGCTGCGGTTCGACCAGGAAGGCATCATCATCGCCTTTCCCCAGAGAGACGTTCATCTTTACCATGAGACGCCGGCGCCGGGCTTCCCGGAACTGGAGTCGCCCGGCGCGATTTCCATTCAACCCGATCGACATGAGAGTGTGTGACGAGGTAGGCTGAGATGAAAGTAAGCGAATCGCTCAAGGTGATCGATGCAGGATGGGTGAGGAAGCCGAAGGGTTTCCGGGTGCACTTTCAGAAAATGGTGGGTTCCGAACTGATAACGGATTACGTGCCGGGAGAAGAGGAAGTTCCTCTGGATTCGGATGTTGTGGCATGGAGGCTGGCGTGGAAGCTTGCTCAGGCCACGGCGTCGGACGGCACCGAAGCGGAAGCAAATGAGCTTGTGAACATCTATGTGGTCGATGACATGGGTCATCCCGTGAAATTCTACGGCACGAATGAGCGTAAGGTTTACAATGAGGGAACAAAATGAAAATGCGGCAGGGCAAGAAAAACATGGCTGTTCGGGTGTGTGCCGGGTGGGTATTGGCACTTGTTTTTTTGCCTGTGACGGCCGCACCGGAGCAGTTTAGCGGACAGGTTTTTGCTCAGATGCAAGAATCTCCGGAGAAAGCAGAGCCTGAAGGGAATGTGCTGAATCGTTTTGGCAAAGTTGTGGGGTCGGTTGATGTCAATGGCAACATATTTAACCCTTACGGGCGATCTGTAGGATCCGTGGATGCCGACGGAACGATATTTAATGTCAGTGAAATCGCCA
>JAWOGN010000163.1:0-9643 GCA_046496815.1 Desulfatiglandaceae bacterium | reverse complement strand
AATAATTTTTAATCAAACCAAATTTCCAGCGGCAAAATTCAGTGTGCCTTCCGGCTTTGACCCAATTTGACGGCGAGACATCGGCCATTCGGGACTTCGATTCCAAAATAACACCTTTTCTAATCAAAGCGCTTTAAATCATTGGGCTTTTCTTTTCATATTTGACGCTTCCGATCGTGGCATATTTCTTGCCATACCTATCATGCGTTATAGGTCCAAGGCCGAATACCGTGACCTGACGAAAGCGACCCGTGGAAGCACGGCGTGAGACTGTTTTCAGACCGGGGGCCTGCGCCACGCCTCGGCCGGGAGAAACAGCGGGTTGCTTCCCGCAACCGGACCGGGCATTGATACCCATTACGAGCTTATGGAAACTTTAGATTCCGAGAAAACAGTTCACATGGATCAGATGCGTCTGCTAAGCCGGGCGATCGATTCATTTAACTGCGCCACCTTCAAATTCGGAAAGCACTACCGCCAATTGGAAGGGCGGGTGAAGGAACTGAAGACCGAGGTGAGCAAAAAAAATGATGCACTCAAAGAAAATCTGAAAGAAAAAGAAGCCATAAGGACCCACCTCCACAACATCCTTGAAAGTCTCACTGTCGGAACCGTCGTGGTCGATTTGAAAGGAAGAATCACGACTTTCAATCGATCCGCTGAAAATATTACCGGACTGAAGTCCAACGAAATCGTGGGGAAGTGTTTTAATGACATCATGGGGATCGGTTTTTTTCAGAATCTACAACTGGACTTTGACGCCCTGGTGGGTAGTCGGGACAACCAAAAACTTGAAGCCGAGATCTCGTCCGAAGGAAAAACGCCCCTTCATGTGACCTTATCCATGTCACCGCTGACAACCCCTGAGGGAAAGAAAGTGGGCGTTGTTTTGACCTTGCAGGATATCACGCAAATGAAGCGGATCGAGGAGCAGACCAATCGAACAAGCCGGCTTGCAGCGATGGGCGAAATGGCAGCCAAGATCGCACACGAAATCCGCAACCCCCTGGGGAGCATCCAGCTTTTTGCATCCACCCTGGCAAAGGATCTGGAAGGAACCTCGGAATCAAAAGCGCTTGCCGAGCACATCGCATCCGGCGTGAAAAGTATTAACAATATCATATCCAACCTGCTGCTCTTCATACGGCCGGATCAAAAAACGGACTTCCGGATCATAGATATTCACGACTCCCTGAAAGATTCCCTATTCTTTTCAAACCATCTCATTGGATCAGGTGAGACCATTGAGGTCGTGACACGCTTTGCTTCCCGACCGCTTCCGGTTCGCGGCGATCCCGAGTTATTGAAACAGACGTATCTCAATTTGATTTTAAATGCGATTCAGGCAATGCCCGATGGGGGCAACCTGACAATTTCTACAAGAAAGATAACGACAAAAGACAAAAACGCACACGCCGCTGAAATTCAATTTGCCGACACCGGCTGCGGCATAAGCGAAGCAGACATGCCCCGGGTCTTCGACCCTTTCTTCACCACCAAAGAGAGAGGCACGGGCTTGGGTCTTCCCATTGTCCATAACATCATAAAGCTTCATGGAGGCACCATCGACATCAGTAGCCCAAAAAAAGACGGGATGACGTGCATCATCACGTTGCCTTTGTGGGAAGGAAAAAATGGAACAAAATGAAATGCGGGCTCAATCCGTTTTGGTTGTTGATGATGAACCGACGATGAGAGCGGCATTGTCTCATGCGCTGAGCCGAAGCGGATATGTTGTTGAAACCGCCGCCAACGGACTCGAAGGGCTGGAGAAATTTCAAAGAAAAAAACACAACGTCGTCATTACCGATATGAAGATGCCGGAGATATCGGGCATGGAAGTCCTTGAGGGGGTGAAAAAGATATCTCCCCACGTACCGGTTATCATGATAACCGCATACGGCACCATCAGTAAAGCGGTTGCCGCCATGAAAGAAGGCGCCTCCGATTACGTTCTGAAACCGTTCTCTGCTGAAACCCTGGAAGCGGCCGTCAAGAAAGTCTGTGAAACCGCAGACAATCAGGTTCAGCCCGGATCACCGAATATCGATTCAAGGGCGGGCTCGGAAAACAAAAAGATCATCACCCGGGATCCCACGATGCTCAAGATTGCGAACTTGGCGAAAAGCATCGCCGTCAGCAATGCCACGGTTCTTATACTCGGCGAAAGTGGAACCGGAAAGGAACTACTGGCATCCTTTATCCATCGACACAGTGATCGAGCCGGGAACCCATATATCGCAGTAAACTGTGCGGCTTTACCGGAAAGTTTGGCGGAAAGTGAGCTTTTCGGGCATGAGAAGGGGTCCTTTACCGGAGCGGAGAACAAAAAAATAGGCAAGTTCGAACTGGCCGATCACGGAACGATCCTCTTGGATGAAGTCAGTGAAATGGCCATGACCCTACAGGCCAAACTCCTCAGGGTCCTCCAGGAAAGAGAGATCGACCGCATTGGAGGAAACAAGCCCATTCCCATCGATGTGAGAATCATTGCCGTCAGCAATGTGGATCTAAAAACCGCCGTCGAGAAAGGAACTTTCAGGGAGGACCTCTTTTACCGGTTGAATGTGGTTCCCCTCACCATGCCCCCGCTGCGGAGGCGGAAAAGCGACATTCCCCTCCTCGCAGATCATTTTCTTCGCAAATACAGTTCTGAAAATAATAAGAAAATGCACTCAATATCGGAGCAAACCATTTCCCTCCTCCTGAAGTATGACTGGAAAGGAAATGTAAGAGAACTGGAGAACACCATTGAGCGGGCGGTTCTTCTCGGAAGTGGTGAAACACTCTTGCCCAAGCACCTGTTTATAGAAGAACCCATAGCTCGCGGCTCCCAACAGTTTCCGTTGAGCGTCGGGGTTTCGCTAAAGGAAATGGAAAGACAGTTGATCCTGGGAACATTGAAAGAAGTAAAGGACAACCGAACCCATGCAGCCAAGATTCTGGGAATCAGTATTCGAACATTGAGAAACAAACTCAGGGAATACAAAGCACAGGCCTGATTGCACGACTGGGAGAAACAAGCATTCATGAATCGTTTCGAACGCGTCGAATTGGCGCTTACACGCACGACGGAGCAACCATCCGGCCAACCCCCGACACCGTTGAATCCACGCTGCGACAGCGACTGCGCGGGACTCAAACGGCGCGAAGGCACAGATGACCCGGTGCCGGGAAAATATTGCCCAGTTCTATCGCGGACGGATTCATTACATGGAGAAAGCGTCAGGTGAGACACAGTGAAAAAGGCGCTATATCAACCAGTTAATTTCATCGCTTTTTCGCGGAACTGATTTGGTACACTATTTGCTGGCACCTGTTTTGAAATGAAGAAGATGCATAGATAAGGAAACCGATGAACATGGATTTAAATGGAATTTTCGGCGGAACGCTCTCCACTTTAGAAAAAGCCCTGGATCTAAGATCCATCAAACACAACCTGATTGTTTCAAACATTGCCAACGTAGACACCCCCAATTACAAGGCCTTTGATTTGATTGTCGAGGAAGAAATCGGGAAATCGGTGAGAGCAGAAAGCAATGCAAGCATCCGGAGAACCCAAAACGGGCACCTGCCCGTCCGGGCGACCCGAACGGGAAATGTGAGAGCCACAATTGTTGCCGAACCTCAGCTCACTCTCCGAGCAGACGGCAATTCTGTCGACATGGATACGATGATGGCAAAACTTGCCGAGAACAACTTGATGTACAATGCAATGGCTCAAATCATCGCCAAGAAGTTTGGCGGGCTAAAATATGTGATCCAGGAAGGTAGGAGTTAGACATGAATTTTTTCGATGCACTTCAAATCAGTTCTTCAGGGCTGAGCGCTCAACGGGTTCGAATGAACGTGATATCCAGTAATCTGGCCAATGTCAATACCACCCGAACGCCGGAGGGAGGGCCCTACAAACGAAAAGATCCGGTCTTTGCCGCCCAACCGAAATCATCCGCTTTCCAGGGTGTTTTAAAGTCTCAGTTGGACGGCAAACTATCAGAGGTCAGAGTTCTCGGAATCATTGCCGACCCGAGACCGTCCCCACTCAAATATGATCCCCAACACCCCGATGCAAATGAGCAAGGATATGTGGCGATGCCCAATATCAACTTGGTGGAAGAAATGGTGAATATGATCAGCGCCACACGCAGCTATGAAGCGAGTGTGGCAGCCATCAACGCCAGCAAGAATATGGCGCTAAGGGCTTTGGAGATAGGTCGATAGTCATGAAAGAAATCGCCCTTCAGAGAGATATGGAATCCGTTCTCTCCGCCGGTATGAAAGCGCGGCAGATTCCGGAGCAAATTGACAATTCCTTCGGGGCCGTCTTAAAAGGCGCGATCAATGAGGTAAACCAAGTACAAACGGAAGCGGATCAAGCTATTCAAGAATTGGCTGCAGGCAACGAAAAGGATATCCATCAGACCATGATCGCCCTGGAGAAGGCTGAGGTGTCATTTAAGTTGATGATGCAAGTGCGGAATAAAATCATCTCGGCATATGAGGAAATCATGCGAATGCAGGTATAACCCCGTTGAAAAGGAAAATTTCTCATGCCCTTCAGTGAACTCATCGCACAAATTAAAGCGCTGCTTATGAATATCTCGCCGGCAAAAAGGATGACGCTTTTAACGCTTTCCGCCGGCACGATCCTCGGATTTGTATTCCTGATGCTTTGGACGGGAAGACCGGATTTCCAGCTTCTTTATACCAACCTGGAGTCGGAAGATGCCGGGGCGATATTGGCTGAATTAAAGGATCAAAAGGTACCTTACGAAATTGCTTCAAATGGAAGGTCAATTCTTATTCCGAGTGAACGAATCTACGAAACCAGACTTGAATTGGCATCGCGAGGCCTGCCTCAAGGGAGCGGCGTCGGCTTCGAGATTTTTGATAACACGAAGCTCGGAATGACGGAGTTTGTCCAAAATGTAAACTACCAGAGAGCCACCCAAGGGGAACTGTCCCGCACAATTAACGGGTTTGCTGAAGTTGAAAGCTCGAGGGTTCACATCGTAATGCCTCCCAAGTCCCTTTTCATCGAAGAGGAGAAACCTGCCACAGCGTCAGTGGTTTTGAAACTTCGCCGTGGCAAGCGATTGAACACGGACCAGGTTCAGGGAATTGTTCATCTCGTTTCATCCAGTGTCTCCGGCCTAAATCCGGATAATGTGACGGTGGTGGACAACAACGGGAGAATGTTGGCGGGATTCAAGCCCGGTTCCGCGGTTGGGCAGGTGAGCTCTGATCAACTGGAGTTTCAGGCAAAGCTGGAAAAGAATTATCAGGACCGAATCAGAACCATGCTTGAAACCGCTTTGGGACCCGGCAAGGCCATCGTAAGAGTATCCTGTTCCATGGACTTCAAGCGACAAGAAAAGACAGAAGAAACGTATCAAACCGACAATAAAGTGGTTCGAAGTGAGCAGCTTTTCAATGAGACCTCAAATGGGGGAACGACCAGCCCCATGGGTGTCCCCGGGGTAGTTTCCAACCTTGCGGAGGGCGGAAAACAACCCACGACAACCGTGCAGGCCCCTTCCTTTCAGAAACAAGACCGCACGGTGAATTACGAGATCGGTAAGGTGACCAGTCACACCATAGAACCGGTCGGTCGATTGGGTAGAATATCCGTCGCCGTCATCGTAGACGGCAGCTACAGAAGCGCGGCAGGCACAACTGGAGCGGAGAGATGGGAGTATTTTCCAAGAACGCCGGAAGAAATGGCAAAGTTCGAAGGCATTGTCAAAAGAGCGGTCAATTTTGACGTCAAGAGAGGGGATGAAATCGAAGTGGTGAACATCCCATTTGAAACTGCAAGACTGACCCTCGCTGAAAATCAGGAGGAGATTGCAGAAGGAGGGTGGCTGTCGACATTGAAGCGTTATGGCTCAGTTGCAAAATATGGGTTTCTAGCCCTTTTCGTGCTTCTATCATTCGCATTCGTGGTTCGGCCGCTTGTCCAATGGCTTACCTCCGGCTCAATTGAAAATGGCGATATACTGAACCGACTCCCCAAAACTGTCGGAGAGCTTGAGAGAGAATATGGCGAGGGTATGAAAAGCCTCCCTTTCAAAAACAAAGCGTTACAGATGATCACTGCAGATAAAGAAGGGTCGGTCGAACTGCTCCGTAATTGGCTGAAGGAAAGCTAGGTGCTTTGACGCCCTCATGCGCAGTGTAGAACAATTTCCGGAAAAATAAAAGATGCAACACTGTCCGACAAATGGGTGCAGTTAAGATTTTCCAGGATTACCGAAGGCTCCGGCATTCTATCACATAGAAAAAACGCAGACACATATGGATCCGAAAAACTTAGCAGGTTCTTTGAAAGTTGCCATCCTTCTTCAATCGTTGGGGAAGGACGCCTCCCGGCAAATCCTCAGCAGTTTTGATGCCAGTGACCGGGCGGTAATCGAAAGCCATCTCTCACAGATGGGACCCATTTCTCAGGACTTGATCGAAAGCATCGCACAAGAATTCACTGGGATGGCAGCTCACTGGGGAAGCCTGTATAAGGATGATCCATTCAAAAGCGTTGGGGGCAAGCAAGCGCTGACTGGATCCGCCTCCGAGTCCTCAAATCTGAAAGCCCTCAGATCCCTCGAGCCGGAGCACCTCTCAAAACTGATTAAGGAAGAACATCCCCAGACAATTGCCATCATACTTGCGCATTTGGATCCGAAAGTCGCAAGTAAAGTTTTGAATGACCTGGCGGATGAAACCAAGTCCGATGTAGCCGTGAGGATCGCCAATCTCGACAAGGTCGTGTCTGACATGGTCGAGGAGATAGATAACGTTTTTGAAAGTATTCTCAGAGAAAAGCAAACTTCCATCACGCATAAATTGGGTGGGGTAAACCAGTTGGCCGATATATTAAATCAAACAACAGCAAATTCCGCCCAAGCCATTCTGGAGAAGATCGAAAAGGATCATCCCGAGTTGGTTGCCGAGGTAAAACAGAAAATGTTTGTGTTTGATGACTTGGTTCTGATCGATGACAAGGGGCTGCAAAAAGTATTGCGGAATGTTGAAACGCAGGAATTGGCAGTGGCACTAAAGGCTGCATCTGAATCGGTCAAGAAGAAAATCTTTCGGAATATGTCGGAAAGAGCGGCGGAGATGCTGAAGGAAGAAGTCGAAGAAATGGGGCCCGTTAGGATAAAGGAAGTCGAAGCCGCACAATTGAACATTACGAAGATTATTCAAGACATGGAAGAGAAGGGAGAACTGGTAATTCGTGGACGTGGCGGAGAAGAGTTCATTTGATAGGCCCATGAACGACGTGAGGTCAGACACTAAAAGCACCTTCAGGCTGCACTACTTCCCGAAAATCCCCATCGCCCCTGCCACAGAAAAAGGGGGAGAGGCTCAACAAGGGACGGATTTTCGCCGCACCGATTGTCGGGAAAGTGCAGCGGCTGAAAGTATCATTTTCGAGCGGTCCGATTCCGACGGCATATCCGATCAGAGTCTAAAAAACGGAAATACAGGGCCGGTCGAAAAGGCCTATACAAAAGGATACAGGGATGGACAAGCCGCCGCGATAAAAGCCGGGGAGGAGAAACTCGAATCGCATTTGGCGCATCTTCACAAACTCATTTCGCAGATTGAAGAAACCAGAACCGAGGTTTTCCGCAGTGCTGAAAAAGAAATCGTCACGTTGGCCATGGCGATCGCAACCAAGATTGTGCGACATGAAATTTCCATAAAAGACGATGTCGTTTTAAGGGTCGTCGACGAAGCCCTCAGAAAATGTGTGGATCATGAGCGCATCAAAATCCGGGTGAATCCTTCTGATTATCTTTTCTTGAGAGAAAAAACGTCCGAGTTGTCAAGCCTCATGGATAAGCCGGGAAATTTGAACTTTGTCGAGGACGAAACTGTTGAGCGGGGGGGGTGCCTGATCGAGACAAACCTGGGGGATATTGACGCGAGAATCAAAAAACAGCTTCATGTGGTGGAAGCGGCGTTAAAATCGGAATTTCAAAAATCAAATCTGACCGATAATTGCCGGACCCAATGATGAAACCATTTATTGAATTCAACAAATATCATACGGTTCTGACGTCACTTGACCCCATTCAAGCAAACGGCAAAGTAACGAAAGTGGTCGGGTTAGTTGCTGAAGCGAATGGACCCGCCTCCAGGATAGGCACCCTGTGTGACATTTTGCCTAAGGGAAATGCTTCGAAAGTAAAAGCCGAGGTCCTGGGGTTCAGAGATGACAAGGTTTTGCTGATGCCTCTGGGAGAGTTTCGAGCAATCGCCCCCGGGAGTCAGGTGGTCGCCAAGCAGCAAAAAGCCCTGATAGGCGTCGGAGACGGGCTTTTGGGCAGGGTGATTGATGGTCTTGGAAACCCGATAGACGGCAAAGGCCCCATTGTCATCGAAGAAGAATATCCGATCTATACGGATCCTATGAATCCGTTGCTGCGAAGGCGAATTTCTCAGCCCCTGGATACCGGCATCCGAGCAATCAGTGGCCTCCTCAGCATCGGATGCGGACAGCGCATGGGGATTTTCGCCGGATCAGGCGTTGGAAAAAGTGTCCTCCTCGGGATGATTGCCAGGAATACCCTGGCGGATGTCAATGTCATTGCGCTTATCGGAGAACGCGGCAGAGAGGTAAACGACTTCCTTGAGAGGGAATTGGGGCCGGAGGGGTTGAGAAGATCCGTCGTCGTTGTTGCCACTTCAGATCATCTGCCGCTTATCAGAATGAGAGGTGCTTTCATCGCCACGGCCGTCGCTGAATATTTTCGAGACCGAGGGAAGCAGGTAATTCTCATGATGGATTCCGTGACCCGATTTGCAATGGCCCAAAGGGAGGTGGGCCTCGCCACCGGAGAGCCCCCAACAACGAAAGGATACACGCCTTCCGTCTTTTCCCTGTTGCCGAAGCTTTTGGAAAGAGCGGGCACCTCTTCAAACCGGGGAAGCATAACGGGCCTTTACACGGTGTTGGTCGAATCGGATGACATGAATGAACCGATCGCCGACGCAGTGAGGGCCATCTTGGATGGACACATCATTCTGTCCAGAGATCTTGCGATGCAAAACCACTACCCTGCCGTTGACATACTGAACAGCGTCAGTCGTGTGATGGATGAAATTATTGATGTGAAACACCGGGCAAACGCCAATAAACTGAAAGCCATATTGGATACCTACCGAAAGGCGGAAGATTTGATCAACATCGGTGCGTATGTGAAGGGCAGCAGCCCAAAGATTGACTATGCCATCGAAATGATTGAAAAAGTGAACGCCTACCTGCGGCAGGATATCGAAGAGAGTTTCACACTCAAAGAGAGCATTCAGCAGCTCGGGGACTTGTTTTGTTAATCGATAAAAAAAGATCGAAATGTTTGCGCATTCTTTCGAACCTGTTTTGAAGCACCGAAAGCGAGTTGAGGAGAATCTTCAGCGGGAATTGTCGGCACTGGAGAAATCACTTGCCGATGAAAAGCGCAAGCTACTTGGCTATAAATCCCGCATTGGCGAGATTTCTGCTGAATTGAAACAAGCGCAGAAGAAAGGGTCGCCTGTTTCTGACATCTCCTTGTATCTCAGCTTTATACAGCAGTTGTCCAGAGATATCACGGCGCAAGAAAAAAATGTTTTTGAAGCTATAACACACATGGAA
>JAWOGN010000121.1:0-7799 GCA_046496815.1 Desulfatiglandaceae bacterium | reverse complement strand
CAATTCGCTCTTGTCTATCGGGAGAACCCTGGTTTTCTCTAGGTTATTTCTCAAAAGTGGGAAGTGTTGGATTTAAGGAGGAAAAAAATGACAAGTTTTTTTGTTCACAATATGAAGTAGATGATTGAAAGGAGGACTAGCACATGTTGTGTACAGCCAAAAGCGTCACGATAGAGAAAATCCCTAGAGCTCGATGAAATTTTTTCTGAGGGCGATCTGGGTCAGGTCGGTAATGGGGTCTGCTTCCAGCTTCTCCATGATGTTGTACTTGACGGTGTCTGGGGTCGGACCAAGCCATCACGAGCCATCATATTGATTTTCAATCAGTATTTCGCCAAAAGCACTCTGAGGCCTTAGAGCCAATTTCTTATGCTCAAAAATGCCCTTGTAACCCGCTGGGGATTCCCGGAGTTCATAGCTCCCATCACAACCAATCACCGCGTGCCCCTCGCCCTTGTCTCCAAGGTCTTCCTTCGTGGCGGTGACAAACGCCTCGCTGCCCACAGCAACGCTCTCCGTCCATTTCGCATCTCGAAGAATATTGCCTCAGGGAGATAAAGAGCTGGAGTATAATTGTTTGGGGTCTTTCGATAAACTTAGACACGAGGTTAATCAGATCGAAAGTATTGCCCATTTGACCCAACTTGAGCAGCAGGCTGAAAAGGCCTTTGATGGCTGTTGCAAAGATTGAAGAGTTTTCAAACAAGAAGAGAGAACCAAAACCCGGTGTCAGTGATCCACCGAAAATCAAACCCCGTTGCGTGATCAAACCTTCTGAATTGGCAGGAAAAACCCATCCGGAGAGTATTGAGGATATCAATAAATGTATTGATGAACTCAGGCAAAAGATGGAAGCCTCCATCAAATCCGGGCAGCATATTCAGATTGGGTAGACCATGGATGGCTCTGATTGCACTGATTGAAACATTAAAACCATCTGAGAAATCCGTATAGTCTGCGATAAAGATAAAGATCCTTTTCGAGTTATTTTCTCTTGAAAATCCATTTTTATTGTGTTAAATATTAATTTAAACATATTTTAAGAGAAAAATTATCGGAGAAATGAAATGCTAATATCTTTTTCAATTGAAAACTGGCAATCTTTTCAGGAGCAGGCAACCTTTTCCATGGTTGCTGGCCGTGAAAAACAACATCTTGGACGCGTCCCGTATATCGCTAAATACAAAATGCGGGTACTGCCGGTAGCAGCCATATACGGAGGGAACGCTTCAGGTAAGACAAATCTCTTTAAGGCGCTCAGTTTTGCCCGTCAACTTGTTGTCAAAGGCACACAACCCGACGCCATGATTCCAGTGGAAGCCTTTCGATTAGATCCTTCATGTTCAAAAAGGCCAACTCGTTTAATCTTTGAGCTGTTTATCGATGACCAGTGTTATGAGTTCGGATTCAGAGTAACCCGTGAGCGCGTGGTTGAAGAGTGGCTTGCGGAGATCTTGAAGACGACGGAAAGGGAACTTTACCGGCGTCAAGAAGGTGAAATTAAATTTTCATCTACACTGGGAAAGGACCAGTTTCTACGTTTTGCCTTTCAAGGAACCCGTGATAATCAATTATTCCTCACCAATGCCGTTAACCAAAAGGTAGAACGCTTTAAACCCATTTATAACTGGTTTAAAGATAGCCTAGTCATGATTGCACCGGACAGCCGCTTCGAGCCTTTTGAACGTTTTTTTCAGGAAGAGCATCCTCTGTACAGCCACATGAACCTAACACTTAATCATCTTGATACAGGAATTTCTCGTTTAGGTGGAGAAAAGATCGAATTTGACAGTCTGGCACTGCCTGAAAACCTCAGGGCCAAGCTTCGGGAAGAGATCCCGGAAGGTGCCACCGTTCGTCTACTGGCGGAACCTGTTGGTGAACGCTTTATTATTATGCGCCGAAATGGAGAGCTGGAAGCCCGGAAATTAGTCAGTTTTCATAGTGATTCAACTGGAAAAGAAATCCGGTTTGATATGAAACACGAATCGGATGGAACTCAAAGAGTTATTGATTTGATCCCGGCCTTTCTGGAGCTTGCGACAACCGGTAGCGGAAAGGTTTATGTCATAGACGAAATCGACCGAAGTCTGCACACGCTGTTAACCAGGGAATTGTTGACCGGTTATTTGGAATCCTGTTCTTCTAATACCTGCTCTCAATTATTGCTAACTACACATGATGTGCTACTCATGGATCAGAAGCTCTTTCGCCGGGATGAAATGTGGGTGACTGAACGTGACATTCTGGGTTGCAGTTCTTTGTTGGCTTTCAGCGATTACAAAAATATGCGGTACGACAAAGATATACGAAAAAGCTATCTGCAGGGCAGGCTTGGGGGTATTCCACGCATACTTCTTTCCGGTTCTTTTAACCCGAAAGATTCTTTCAAGAAAAGAGGCAAAGACTGATGCCCCGTAAAAGGCGACCTTTTAAACGACCAAAACCTTTTCGCCCCTATCGTAAGCTATTCCTTATCGCAACGGAGGGGGCGAGAACGGAGCCAATCTATTTTGGAATATTCAATAGTCTTCAAGCCACAATTCAAGTAAAACTTCTTCCAGCCAGAAAACACGATAGTTCTCCTCTCCAGGTTCTGAAACTCGCAAAGAGATTCGTAAAAGAAAAAGGTCTTAACAAAAAGGATGAGATCTGGCTGGTTATAGATCGGGATCAGTGGACTGATGAACAATTGCACGATGTATTGCTTGGTTGTCAGGCTTCAGCCTTTAACCTGGCAGTCAGTAATCCCCAATTTGAGTATTGGCTCTTGCTCCACTTTGAAGACGGGAGCGGGGTGACAAGTTCGAGAGATTGTACACAAAGGTTATACAGGTATCTTCCGCACTTTGAAAAAGGCCGCTTGGAAGTGCATAAAGTCGAACCAGGCATACTCGATGCAATCAACCGGGCAGAGGCAAAGGATAATCCTCCATGCGAGGATTGGCCCAGAACAAATGGTTCAACGGTTTATCGACTTGTAAAAAGATTGAAAGAATAGACATGACAACAGATTACACAGATAGCACTGATTAATAAAACACCAAAAAATTATCCGTGCCATCCGTGTCATCCGTAGCTAAAATTTTGATCAAATATTTGGGAAGTTAAAAGGAGGATCGAGATGGATAAAACCATTCTTACTTCTACACAGTCTGAAGCATTTCGCGAAATCAAAACCCAGGTAACAAAGCGCTTCAGTATGGTGGATTTTCTTTTGTACGGTTCCGCCGCAAGGGGGGAGGCGGAAGATGAATCAGACCTGGATTTGATGATCATTCTTTCAGATCCGGTCTCCCGGATAAAACGCCATGAAATCACGGATATCGTGTTCGATGTCAACCTTCAATTCGGGACGAATTTCAGCACACTGGTGGTTGACCAGGAATCCTGGGAGTCCGGACTCGTTTCAGTGCTTCCTTTAAGAGAAGAGATCATGAGGGAGGGAATACATTTATGACACTTGAAGAGAAACGTTCCGAGGTTGTGCGCTATTGGTTTGAAAAGGCCGAAGAGAGCATATGCTCTGCGCAACGTGAATTTGAGGCAGGATCTTTGAACTTCGCGATGAAGGGTTTTTGGGGATCGTCAGGAGGGAGATTATATGGCATTTGTTTCTTTTGAAACCGACTATGTGGAATCATACTTGAATCAATGTGCCGATTTCCTGGAACATATCAGACCCTTAATTTTGTCTTATTTAGAGTGAAGAAATCGCTTACGCAATTCATCGGCTATCCAAATACTGCTTGAAACAAGTAAAATTATTATCCAATCGGTCCATGAGAGGCCCTGTGTCCCGAACAGGCGTTGACCGACTGATGTGTGGACAGCCGCCAACTGTAATAGAACGGCTGTTCCTAGACCCGTAATAATCCATTTGTTCGTAAAAGCACCTATGGAAAAGACCGATAGAAATTCCGATCGCGCGTTGAATGCCTGAAACCACTGAAAGGCCGCCAGCGTTGTAAAGGCAACGGTGCGGGCATAACCCAGATCCCCTGTGTTTTGTGCATACCAAAAGAGCCCGAGGGTGCCGACAGCCATGATCGGGGTGAGCATGGACATTCTCAACAGCATTTTGCGAGTGATGACGGATTCTTCCGGGTTGCGGGGCGGCCGGTTAAGTACATTAGAATGTTTCGGCTCGACCCCGAGCGGTACGGTGCAGGCTCCATCGGTCACCAGATTGACCCATAGGATCATAACCGCCGTCAGAGGGAGAGTGAAGCCCAGGATCAGGGCTACGCTCAGAGTCAGGATTTCACCCAGATTGGTCGCCAGCAAAAAGAAAACCACACGCTTCAGGTTGCTGTATATGACTCGCCCTTCCTCAACAGCATGCACGATGGTGGCGAAATTATCATCGGTCAGAACCATATCCGCGGCTTCCTTGGCCACTTCGGTTCCGGTCCTGCCCATGGCCACACCGATATCCGCACCCTTCAGCGCAGGAGCGTCATTAACACCGTCACCGGTCATAGCTACAACATGCCCCTGCTGCTTAAGCGACTCCATTATTTTAAGTTTGTGCTCTGGTGAAACGCGCGCGAATACGCCGTCATCGATAGCAGCCCCGGCCGTTTCACTTTTGTTCATCTTCTCTATATCCGAGCCGGTCCGGGCCCGCCCGCTTCGGGCGATGCCCACCTGCCGGGCAATGGCCAGGGCAGTCAATGCATGATCGCCCGTTATCATCACCGGGTGAATACCGGCTTTTTTCGCGTCTTCTACCGCCTGGATGCTCTCCTTACGCGGCGGATCGATCATCCCCCACAGACCGGCTAAGGTAAGATTTTCTTCTGCGTCTTGTTTCTCCATCTTATCCCGGTCACTCCCAATTTCTCGAAACCCGCCGGCCATGACGCGCAAGGCCTGATCGGCGAATTCATGATTGCTTTCTTGAATTTCCCTGCGGAATTCATCATCCAACTCTTCAATTGTTCCGTCGATCAAAACATGGGAACAGAAACCCAAAATTCGCTCAGGGGCTCCCTTAACGTAAGCGAAACGATCTGCGCCGTTCTCCCTCTTAAGTAGAACAGCCATGTATTTGGTATCACTGGAAAAAGGAATCTCGGCCAAACGCGTCCATTCATTTCGGAGTTTTTCAGTATCTAGTCCGGATTTAATTGCAACGCTTAAAAGGGCGCCCTCGCTAGGATTACCGTCGACCTTCCATCGGCCCTCCTCCTCTTTTAATTCCGCATTATTGCAGAGCAGCCCGATACGCAGGAGTAATTCCAGGGCATTGGGAAGCTCCTGTAACCTCTCTCCAGTGAGGGAGCGCAACTCACCTTCCGGTTGATAGCCTTCACCAGTGACTTCGAAAGTTTTTCCCCCGGCCCAAAGCTTTTCCACAGTCATCTGGTTCTCGGTTATCGTGCCCGTCTTATCCGAACAGATAACTGTGGCGGAACCAAGGGTTTCCACTGCCGGCAGCCTGCGGATAATAGCGTTCCGTTCCGCCATTCTCCTGACCCCCAGGGCCAGTGTTACACTTATAACGGCCGGCAGTCCTTCCGGTATGGCGGAAACAGCCACGGCAACCGCAAAAAGCAGCATTTCGACAAGTCCATACCCTCTGAGCAGACCCAGCCCGAAAACCAAGGCGGCGAGCAGAACACCGGCGCTCCCAACGAGAATGCTCAATTTATGTAGTCTCTCTTGCAGCGGCGTTTTTTCCCGACCCGTGGTGCGGACCTCTTCGGCGATACGCCCCATCTCCGTGCTCATACCGGTCTGAACAACTGCCGCCTGACCACGGCCATTGGTAATGCTGGTGGACATCCAGACCATGTTGTGACGATCTGCCAAAGGAGTATCCTGGTCGACCTGTCCGGGTTCCTTGAAAACCGGCTGAGATTCTCCTGTCAAAGCCGATTCGTCAACATACAGTTCTTCTCCCCGCAGAATCCGGGCACCCGCAGCTACACGGTCTCCTCGCTCCAAGACCAATATATCGCCGGGAACCACATTAGTAGCCTCGATCTGAACTATAGAACCTCCCCTCAGGACCCTGGCGTTGGGTGCGGACATCCGGCGCAATGCGTTCAATGCACCTTCGGCCCGCCACTCCTGTATAAAACCGAGCAGGCTGTTAAGAACGATCACACCGGCGATAACCCCTGCGTCAACATGATGCCCGACCAGAAGAGATAGGATCGCTGCACCGGACAGGAGGTAAATCAAAGGATTGTTCACCTGCCTTACCAGCAAACCGATGGGGCTTAGACCCTCTTTGGCTTCCAACGTATTCGGACCCGTTCTTTTCAGACGCTCTTCGGCCTCGGCCTTGTTCAGGCCGTCGGAGGAAGTTTCCAGGCGTTCAAAAACATCCTCTATATCTACTGAGTGCCACGGAAATTTCTGATCTTCATCGCTCATCATTATTGAATTTTAGTAAGGTTAATGCCAGAATTCGGAATAACCGTCCGGAAAGTTGTTTCTCCCCAAGATTTCTTTCGATCAACAGGTAACCGCCATGTATGCTTCAATGATCTTATTGCTGCTAGGCAAGCCTAGGCACAAACGAAATAAATAGAGGCTTTGGAACGGGATATCGAGGTGACAACAATTGAAACTTTTATCACCTGCCTCAGCCGCTAGTGAATACGCTCGATGCAGTATTTTTGTTGGCTTTTTCATGCAGACCTCCTTCCGAGGATCGAAAAAAGCGCGCCCGTTCTCGGCCCGCATCCGCGAAAATCGACGATTGAGCCCATTGTATCTACTCATGGATATTGCAGATCACTTGCCGGCTCTACAATCCGCCTGATCCAGATTTTCATCCATATATCCGAATGATATCTTTCCCGGGTTTTCCACAGCGGTAATGAAGCCTACATGAAATACCTGGAAAAAATACTGCATCGAGCGTATTCCCGAAGGGCTGCCGGCAGGAGATAATACCACCACGTTAAATATTTTATCGAAAGGATAAATAACTATGATGAAATTTGCTACAGCAGCCTTCATGATTATGATTCTTTTTGCGGTCCCAATGGCGGGGGCCCAAGAAAAAATGCAGGAAAACGAAAATTCTTCATTCAGCCTGCTTACAGCCACTCCTGAGGAGGGTTTTCAGCTGGCTATCATGCTTTCACGGAAAGCGGTCACCGAGACGCAGCCCAACAAGGAAGTGCTCAAACAACTGAGGCCTGCCTATGCGCACGACCCGAACAGTCTTATTGCGGCCTCACAAGTAGTAGCCATTCATTTTCAGACTATTGCGGCAGCGAACAATTACTGGCGAGACGGCCAATAACACAACTTGGATGACTTTGGCCTGAAGACAGTAAAAAAAAGGACGGACGTCGAGATGAGATTGCCCCTGCACGAGCCGACTCTGCATCCACGATTGATATGTGGTTTTCCGGCGACATATTGCTTTTTGGTGTGTATAAAATAACGAAGTTAATGATATCTCGTATTTGTATAATCAATTTTTCGACAAAATAAGCCTTGTATTTGGTAATCCGAACATGAGAGGAGGTATTTGCATGGCAAATCAAGAGCCTAAAGGAAATCATGCGTTACTCTCGGAGCTCAAGACCAAGGTCTCGCCCGACGTGGCAATCTGGAGGCAGACCGAATGGGGTGACATGCGCGTTGGTTTTGAAACATATTTGTCGGATTTCGAGGATGCGGAGCTACTCAAAGGCCTCCCTGATGATCGGTGTCAATGCCCACACTGGGGATACCTCATAGCGGGACGCATGACTGTTAAATATCCTTTAAACCCGCCCTCACCCGCATTCCGCCGGGGCCCATGAATACATTTTCCAGCGAAAAAAAAA
>JAWOGN010000117.1:0-16496 GCA_046496815.1 Desulfatiglandaceae bacterium | reverse complement strand
CCTGATCTTCCGGTTATCTTGATTACCGCCTATGGGGATATTCCCATGGCTGTTCAGGCCATTCACGATGGCGCCTATGATTTCATTGAGAAACCGATAGATTCAGAAAAGATATTAGATGTGGTTAAACGTGGTATGGAAAAGCGTTCTCTTATTCTGGATAATAGGGCGCTTCGCGCAGAACTCGCGTCCAAGTCCAGAATGGACAGCAAAATCATAGGCAAATCACCACTGATTATGGAACTGCGTAAAACTATCACAAACCTTGCCGACACTTACACAAGCGTCTTGATCCTCGGGGAGACTGGAACAGGCAAGGAACTGGTCGCACAATGCCTTCATGAGTTTAGTTCCCGCAGCAAGAACAATTTCGTGCCAGTCAACTGCGGTGCTATTCCCGAAAATATATTTGAGAGTGAACTATTTGGTCACGAGGCGGGGGCGTTTACAGGTGCATCCGAGCGTCGCGTTGGTAGATTAGAGCATGCTCATAAAGGGACCATATTCTTTGATGAAATAGAAAGCATGCCTCAGCACTTACAGGTAAAATTATTACGTGCCCTTGAAGAACGCGTGGTTGAACCCCTAGGCTCAAATAAACAAGTACCCGTGGATTTCCGCATTGTTTCCGCGACTAAGGCTGATCTTAAGGAGGCAGTTAGAAACGGTGAATTTCGAGAAGACCTCTATTTTCGTCTCAACGTCGCTGAGGTTGTTGTGCCAGCCTTGCGCGATAGGCGTGATGACATTCCCTTGCTATTTGAGTTCTTCGCTGAAAAGCTAGCCGCCCAATACCATCGCGAAGTCCCAAAGCTTTCCCGTAAGGATCTCCACGAACTTATGATGCATTCTTGGCCAGGAAATGTCAGGGAACTTAAAAACGTAGCCGAGCGCGCAGTCATCGGCATAAATGCGAAGAAATCTTCAGTTACCGAAATGATTCATCCTATGACCAAACATCCCCTAAGCCTTTCAGAACAGGTCGAAGCCTTTGAAAGACATCTTATCGAAACAACTCTGTCTGACAATAAGGGCAATATTCAGGACACCTCAGAAATCCTCGGCATGCCCCGCCGCACCCTAAACGAAAAGATGCGTAAGTACGGCCTTGCCCGTAAAGATTACTTTTAGATTCTCATTTTTCTACTTCCTTCTTAATCATTTGGGGGCAAAATCCTGCCGATTGGAAATGACCTTTTGGGCAAGATCATGCCGGTTGCTGCCGATATCATTCTAAATGCGATTCTACTTTTTCATTATATTTTAATAGGTTATAAAATTTGCCTCGTTTGAAAAATATTGGCATGTAGCTTGCCTTTCAAGTACCTGAAAACAATTCAAACAAGATGATGTTGCGAAATGTATCTTTATAAAAGAGCGTGATGAATCTAATACTCAAAAAAGATATCAAAGGCGGTCAAAATTGAATGGTTATGGGATCAGTGATACTTGGTTTTCCCATAAGGCATTGCCACGTGCCGGAATCATTAATAATCATTGGCTAAATTCCATTGATTTGAGTATAAATGTATCTAATGAATCTTGAAGTCTCCTATTCTTACTGACCTGAAGCTGTTCTTCGACAATAGAATCGAATCCGGTTCAGTGTTACCTCTACTCTTGCATCCGCTGAAAATAAGTTACCGTCGTTGTGTTTTTATTTACCTGCTTCAATTAAGGCTTGGGGCATTTAAGATATAGCTGTCAAACGGGCTAGATTTCTACCCCTTATCCAGTAGCCACAAATCAGATGAAGGGAAAAAGGCATGACCGATAGACCAATCATTCCAAGGACCAGCATACAAAGGAGAGCCCTCGCTCTCATTCTTCCTCTGGTCATCATATCAATGCTAGCCATTGGCCTCGTTAGTTTTCATACGTTAAACAAACAAACCGCTGAAAGAAGCGAACGTTTTCTCCAGGACCGCCAGAACGAAATCCTCACCATCTCCGAGGACCAATCTGTGGCCAACTATTTTCATAACGTTGCCTACGGACTCTCCGAAGAGGCGACCCTGTATAAAAACAAGTTGGAAGACTATTTCAAGAGATTCGCACATCGTTATAACAGTAAAGATCAGATTTACGCAGGAATACGCTACATAGACAAAAAGGGCCTTGAAATAGCCAAGTTCTCGGATGGCAAGATAGGGGGAGATTACCGAAATGTGATGGACGAAGCATTTTTCAGGAAAGCACTGAAAATACCTGCTGGGACGGTCTATACGTCGCCATTAGGATCTCAAATGACGAATGCCACACCCATCTACTGGGATGAAAATGGAAATGGCAAGTTTTCTGATGACGAATTGCGCGGGGTAATGGCCGTTGATTTCTTCTATCCTCTTGCGCAGTTTCGTCATGAGCGGTTGATCATGTGGGGTGTGACCATTGGGGTTACCATCCTGGCCATCATCTTCACAGTCATTGCTGTGACCATGCTCCTTCGGCGTGTTACACGGCCCCTACACCAATTGGTTGATGCCACAAAGGCCATTTCCTCAGGAGACCTATCTACCGAGATCGCCGTGCAATCGGAAGATGAAGTGGGATTGCTCGGGTCTTCTTTCAACCAGATGGCAAGAGATCTGAAGGCTACCATTGATGAGAAGGATAGCTACGCCGGGGAATTGGCTAAATTGAACGTAGAACTTGAGGACAAGGTTAGGGCACGAACCGAGGAGTTGGAAGCAACAAATCGGGAACTGCACATAGCCAACCTCAAGATCAGGGAAGCAGATAGGCTAAAGTCTGAGTTCCTGGCCAATATGTCCCATGAACTGCGAACGCCGATGAACGCCATAATTGGTTTTACCCGGCTGGTACGAAGAAAATCGGCTGACCTTCTCCCTAAAAGGCAGCGGGAGAACCTGGAGAAGGTGGAAATCAGCGCAAAACAACTCCTGGCGCTCATTAATGATATCCTTGATCTCTCTAAGGTAGAGGCGGGAAAAATGAGCGTGAATTTCATGCCCTTCGACCTGGCCGCACTGGTTAACAACTGCTTTGCCACGGTGGAATCCATGGTGCAGCAAGGAAAGGTACAGCTCATTAAGGAGATGCCTGATGACCTGCCCGAGGTGGTGAATGATCAGGATAAGCTAAAGCAGATCATCATTAATCTTTTGAGCAATGCACTCAAGTTCACCGAAGAGGGAGAAGTGAAGCTCTCAGCAACGCTGGAGGACACCACGCTCAAGATTGCTGTTTCCGATACAGGAATAGGGATTCCTCCTGATGCCCTTGAGTACATCTTCGACGAGTTTCGGCAGGCTGACGGCTCAACCACGCGTGCGCACGGAGGCACCGGTTTAGGGCTTTCCATAACCAAGAAGCTGGCCCATCTCCTGGGAGGCACCGTTGACGTGAGCAGTGTTGAAGGTGAGGGCTCCATTTTTACGGTCACGATTGCTTTATCAATGAAGGAGGGGGGGACAGCGACAGAGGCGGTCAAACTTGAGGAGGAGCCACTTGCCCCTTTAGAGATGAAAGAGAAAAAGATCATCTTGGCTATCGATGATGATCCTAACGTATTGATCCTTCTGCGGCAGAATCTGGAGGATGAGGGGTACTATGTTGTGGGGGCATTAAATGGAGATGAGGGCATCCGAAAGGCAAAAGAGATTCACCCGTTTGCTGTCACGCTGGACATTATGATGCCTCAAAAAGACGGATGGGCGGTCCTAAACGATTTAAAGGCTGATCCCATAACCCGGGATATACCCATCATCGTTCTCTCAATTATAGACAACAAAGAGCTTGGATTCAGCCTAGGAGCATTCGATTACCTGGTAAAGCCTTTCGAAAAAGAGGCCATCATGGCTACGTTCAAGCGCATCCCAGGTGTCCCCGCTAAACGTGTGCTCGTGGTGGACGATGAGCCGGATGCCGTGGACCTGCTCACGCAAATACTTCAAGATGAAGGCTATCAGGTCAAGGGGGTATTAAGCGGTGGGGAGGCCCTTCGTTCTTTAGATGCTGCACCTCCGGACATCATTCTTCTTGACCTTCTAATGCCTGAGATGGATGGCTTTGAGGTGATTCAGAGGGTCAAGGCAAACCCGAAATGGAGAGACATTCCCATCATTGTGGTAACAGCAAAAGATCTCACCCACGCTGATCTGGGATTTCTGCACAAAAGCGTTGATAGGATCATCCAGAAGTCAGGTCTGGCGAGACAAGATCTGATGAAAGAGATTCATAGCCTGCTCCGTGAACATAACTCATCTGGAAAGGAGGATCGTACCCATGAAAAAAATCCTGGTGGTGGAGGATGTTGATTTTAATCGAGATCTGCTTGTTCAACTCTTGGAAGACGATTACGAAGTGATTGAAGCCGCAAATGGGCAGGAGGGAGTCAAGCTCGCTGAGAGAGAAAGACCGGATCTTATCCTCATGGATCTTTCCCTTCCGGTCATGGATGGCTGGGAAGCCACCCGGCAACTTAAAGCGAACGATAACTTACGTTCGACCCCTGTCATCGCCTTGACAGCCCATGCCATGAAGGGAGATGAGGAGAAGGCCTTGGCTGCAGGGTGTGACGATTATCTGGTCAAACCGTTGGATGAAGACGAACTCATAGCGAAAATACAAAAATACCTTGGATAACGGGTTTTTAACTGGATATTTTTAGAGGCTGGTTATTTTCTTAATCTTTTCGGAGTCTTCCATGAATCCCAAAGCAACCATCCTGATTGTCGACGACGAACCCACCAATGTAGATATGCTCAGTCAGGAGCTGGAGGAGGAAGGGTACTGCCTCCTGACCGCCTGTGACGGTGAGGAAGCCCTCATCAAAGTTCAGGAGCATCAGCCCGACCTTGTGCTTTTAGATGTGATGATGCCGAAGGTAGACGGATTTACGGTATGCCGCATTTTGAAAGGTAGCGGAAAAACGATCCTGATTCCGGTTATTTTGGTTACAGCGCTCCGTGCCCATGAGGACCGCGTTCGGGGAATCGAAGCCGGAGCAGACGATTTTGTCTCCAAACCCTTCGACAGGGACGAACTGCTGGCTAAAATCCGTGCCCTTCTGCGTCAGAAGAGGCATCGCGACGAGCAGGAGAAAGCCCTCAAAACGCAGCTTCAAAGCACCATGAAGGATCTCGAACAAGCCCGCGAGGAACTGGCACGGGCAGAGGAGCGCATTGAAATGCTTGAGCGAGCCAAGGACCAGCTCAACAAATTCGTGCCGCTATCAGTAAGAAAACTGGCAGAAACCGACCCTGAGACCTTCGGGCTTCAGAAGGTGGAGACAGATGCCACTGTTCTTTTCCTGGATATTGGTGGGTATAGCCGCATGTTTGAATCCCTGGATGATGAAAGGGTGGACTTCCTTGTGGAGAGGTATTTTTCCGAGTTCCTCGATGACATTAGGAAAGGTAACGGGGAGATAAACGAGACAGCAGGCGACGGGCTCATGATAATATTTCAAGAAAAAGACCATGAAAGACATGCCCGCAACGCCGTGTCGACGGCCATAGCGATCTATTACAAGACTCTCAAGGTCAATGCGGAGCTTCGCGGGAGGTTCGAGCCAACCGTGGTAAATATGGGCATCAATTCAGGTAAGGTGTTTTTGGGTGCGACCAGGTTCGAGGGGATGTCGACGGCCAGATGGACTTTCACAGCATCCGGCCTTACCACTGTGCTTGCTGCTCGCATCGCAGGACTCGCGACCGACGGCACCATCCTCCTCGGCCCTGAGACCGTTAATCGATTGCAGGAGGAGTTTCTGGTTCAGCCCTTTGGAGAGCATCGGCTGAAGAATATCTCAAAGCCGGTGCCAGTTTACCAGCTTGTTGTGTAATTGGCTACTAAACAAAAAGAAGATTTACCCAGAAAGGAGGTCTCATCATGACTCGGATAAAGTACCTGCTCATCACATTATTGGGTTTTTTTTATTTCATCCTAAGCGCAACCTTGCCGCCAGCTCCTCTAGCGCAAGAGAAGACCATTCCCCGGGGGACACTTAAGGTGGTTGATTTATGGAGTGTGGCGCGCTCTGCAACGGTGAATTATGCTGAGGGCCTGGTGACGCTGGATAAGGATAACAACTTTGTCCCCTGTCTTGCCGAGGGTTGGAGATGGATTGACGAGCGCACGATCGAGTTTGGGTTAAGGCAGGGGGTATCCTTTCAAAATGGAGAGCCTTTCAACGCAAAGGCGGTGAAAGTCAACTGGGAGGCGTACGATAAGTTGAAACCTCCTACGTTTACAGAGTACTCATCCATTGCGGATGGGACAGTATTCGAAATGGTTAACGAATACACTGTTCGGTTCACCTTTCCTGAGCCCGACGGTCTAGCATTGGTAAGATTTCGATGGTTTTTTCAGTTTGCGCCTGCCTTTTTTGCAGAGCATAAGTTCGGTATAAGGAGCTGGGGATACCTCTCAGAAGCCGGTCCTTGGGGGACGGGTCCCTTCGAGTTGGTTGAGGGAATCATATCCGCTACGAAGCTGAGTAACCGCATAGTACTGCAAGCTTATGATGGGTACTGGGACTCGAGATATCCGAAGGTTAAAACGCTGATCTTCGACAACACACTTTTGAAGAACAGGGAAGAGGCCATGAGGCTTTGTAGAGAGACTGAGGGAGCGGTGGACATCGTTAGCTTTATCCGCCCCCTAGATACCCTTAGGGTGGCAGAAAGCCCCTTTGCCAAGGTTGTCAAAAGTCGGGACTCCACCCAAATCCATTCGGCGATCAATCAACGCAAGAAGGACAGCAAGTGGAGGAACATCCGCTTGAGGAAGGCGCTCAGCTATGCGATCAACCGTGAGGAGCTCATGGAGTATGGTGCCAAGGGGAATGCCTACAATCTGGGGGGCCATATCCCTCCGGGGGCGCGAGGGCACAATCCCAACTTGACCCTTTACACCTACGATACCACGAAAGCGAAATCGCTCCTAGCAGAGGCTGGGTATCCCAACGGGTTTAAGATGACGCTCATTACCCCTGAAGCGCAGAAGCTGGAAGCACAGATCATGAAGCGGATGTATGAGCGAATCGGCCTCAAAGTTAAGCTTGAAGTGTACCCTTGGCCTATGTGGTTGAAAAAAGTCTGGTGTCCGACTGACGAACTCGCAAAAAAGCAAGATTGGGATGTATCGGTCTGCTATAACTCCGACTTTTATGGCCATTCAGGGGCGGCACATTTAGTCTATCCATTTCTCGACGCTTCAGGAATACGATGGATAGAGTATGATCCAGTTTATGAAAAAATGTGGAAAGACATGGCCCAAACAATAAATGAAAAAGCACAGGATGAGAAGATGCGGCAGATGGAGCAGCACATATATGATCGTGCCTATGCGGTTTTTATTTACTCTCCCTTGAACCTTTACGCCGTGAACAAGGAAGTCAACTTCGTACCGCAGAAGTTTTCGTTCTTGCAACCCAAAGAGACTTCCGTGTCAGACAATCATTGGTCCGTACGGTCGAAAAACTGAGGCCGAAAAGGCCCAAAAACCCCAAACTGATGAGTATTTAGATGTCTTTACCATACTAGAATTTTATTTGTTGGACTGTCCCAGTGTTTGGCGTAGGTATTTTATTCACTATTTAGGTTAAGGCATCACTGTATCCTATTAATTTCTTTGTTATGGTAAGGCCTCACTTCTGCTGAATGCCCCAATTAATGTGACGGTCATTTTTCGTTCGAATTTGAACGATTTGTGGATGTAGTCTTCAGAACAATTTAAAACTTCTGCTATCAAACTGTCGTCACAACTATCCGGAACCCTTCCACAATCCTATTAGAAACCTTTGCTACGATGCCCAGAAATTTATGATATCTGAGATCAGATGACACTTGGCCTTTCATTGGGAAATCGCCGGTTTTGACAGGCACGATTTTCCTGTGCTATCCTTAATAAATCACTATCGGCTGATATTTGATTTTCTGGATCTTGGGCAATAAACAAGAATTATTTCTCGAATATCTATTAAACGAGGAATTAATTCCCGCTACTCACCGGTTATGACTATCAGAAAGATAATTTTTGATGGGAATTACTGAGAAGCTTGTCAGACAGTGCCGGAAACCCCAAGGGCTTATTGGAAGATTCGCAGGCAGGGCCATGAATGTCGGGCACGCAAAAGTCAGGCGTTGGGGTCTCGGCTATGTCTCTTCTGAATCCTATACTGCCGTCCTTGATGTCGGCTGTGGTGGTGGGGGCGCGCTTCGAGATATGGCTTCAACATTTCCGAGTGCCAAGCTCTATGGAATCGACTATTCTCAAGATATGGTTCTATTGGCAAAAAAGGTGAACAAGGGGCTCATAGAAAAGGGACGAATAGAAATCAGCCACGGGTCGGTTTCATCCCTGCCGTTTGCTGACAACACCTTTGACCTCGTTACTGCATTTGAAGCCTACTATTTCTGGCCAGATCTTCATCGTGACCTCCAAGAGATTAAGCGTGTGTTAAGGTCGGAAGGTAAGCTGCTACTTGTGAACGAGGTCTATGAAAACGAGAAATTCCAGGACCGAAATAGGAAGTGGGCCGCTTGGGCAGATATGCACCTCCACACTCCCGCAGACTACCGGGAATTCCTGACGAGAGCAGGCTATGAGGCCATCGAGATTCATGAGATCGTTAAAAAGAACTGGATTTCAGCTTTGGGCAAAAAGAGCGAACTGCCACTATGAGATAAGCGGGACGCACACTGAAAGACAAAAGTAAGTCATAACAACCGGCTGTTGACGGACTCGCTTCGCTCGCCGCAAAGCCGGAGCGTCGTATGATATCTCCAACGCACATGGCATTCAGGCGAACCTGATGTAACTGCAATGTATATGGACTCTCAAAGGCCATCAAAATGCTGTTATACGCCTTTTTCAAAACCGCGCCGTTTAGTGGCACCGTTTTATATGCAAAAGGTGGTGGGAGACAGTGGTCTAAACCCTAAAAATATTTGAATGTTTTAGACTTTTAACCTGAAGGGCTGTTAAATGACTAGAGTTGGTATAGGCATTAAACTACTCGCTATCATCGCAGCGACCTTTTTGCTCACAGGTTTTCTTACGTATCTTCAGCCTGGCATTTTTTGCATCAACTTTGTCAGTGCAACCACTTTACGGATACTCGGTATTGTCCTAATAGCTGTCGGGCTTGTAATGAAATTCTCCTCCTTCCGTGTTCCATCATCTGCTTTCAAGAACAAAGAACTCGTAACAACAGGTATTTTCTCCTATATACGGCATCCGATGTATTCATCATGGATGTTGTTCATCGCACCCGGAATCGCGTTACTTTTCAGATCGTGGTTGATGATAGCAGCCTCCTTCGTCGGGTATCTCAGCTTTAAGCATCTTGTCAAGGCAGAGGACGAATACTTGACTCGTATGTTCGGGCAAACATATCTCGACTATCGCTCACATGTGGGGGAAATCTTCCCAAAAATAAGGCCCAGCAGAGAACCCTGAAAGAGAAGGCTGGACATATAGCTATGAAAAGCATAACATTCTTTAACGTGGCCGCTTAGCACCACCGTTATTTCGATGCCAGATAACTCCAACATACCGCCACCTGCGCCAGATTAAATATACCCCCATGGCTCGGTACGCATTACGAATAACAAATTACTGTGATATCGTTTTTTGATGAGGTCAGGATTCTCTAGGAAGAATTGGATAATTGGATATCTGCAACAAACCTTGATAGTTTTTGAATTTTCCCTGAGAATTGATTGTAGCGAACTACCCAAACAGCTCGTTCATACGGGTCAACAGGGCAAGGTCACCGGAAACCTTGTATTTTCCATCCATGAATGCTTGCTGGCCGTCCAACTTCCCGGCCATGATATCCATCCACACTTCGAAGGGTGCGTCAACAGTTAGGGTCGGTTCATCGGCCTGGCCCTCGAAGACGGAGACTTTTGCGTTCTTGATTTCAATGAAGCACAAGCCTTCTTCCTCGCCTGTAAAGCTGAACTGCAACACCGCCTCGGTATCACCGGCATTTTCTGGATTGAACCCCATAGACATGATTAGCAGAAAGGTCTTAATGGAATCGGGACGTGGTACTATTTTTTTCTCCTGAAACTCTTTGGGCGTGACACCTTCTGAAATACAAGTCTTCCAGAAAAGATTCCCAAGTGTCTTCCACATATCCCGGTCCTCGACAATCTCCTGCTTGATTTCCGCCATTGTCTCAGCGGAGACCTCACCCACCTCCACCAGTTCCTGCCCCGCCTTTCTTGTCGCCTCTAGAATCGCGTCAGCCTTATCCTTGAGGGCCGGATTTGTGAGCACTTCAGCATTAGCGCGATAGATTTCGGCTGCCACTAAACCATGCTGCCCGTATACCGATTGGGCCCAATAGGAAAGTTGGTCGAACACTGTATCTTCGGGGAATCCGGCAACACACAGAATGGCAAAGCGGGGATGCTTGTGCCTCAAGGGATGAAAAGTGCGCCCCTCCTGATCGTCGAAAAACGGCTGTAAAACAGGGAGCGTCCGCTCCACAAAAGCCTTCATGGTAGCGGTCATGAGGAAATGATAGAGCGGGGTTGCATAGATAACGAGATCTGCTTCCAGCCACTTGGCAAAGAGCTCATTGGTCATGTCGTCCTTATGAATACAAACCCCGGGCGTCTTCGTCCAGCAACTAAAACAACCGATACAATTTTTTACCGTCTTCTTGCGCAGATCCACCTCCTCGACATCCGCGCCCGCTGCGCGCATACCTTCTGTCAAGTGCCTCAGCATCAGGGTGCTCTTGCTCTGTCCCTCCCCACGGGGGCTGCAACGCAGTGCCAGAACTTTCATGGTCTCCTCCTTTCAATTCCACCAATATAATTTTATGGAATAATTTGAAAACATTGCAAAATTCGGTCAGCAAGTCAATAAAATGTTAATCAATATGAGTTTGGAGGCATGAAACCAGGTTCATTTGGCTCTGCCTCTTATATCTTTGTGCGTGAGATTTGCTTGACTCGGGCCGGTGAACAACTATCATATCTGCAATCTTATCGGGGCTGAGTTATTCTCAATGTATCTGAGCTTTGTCACTATTCAGTTTTCTCGGTATGATAACTTAGGGGATTTGGAGCCGGATATCATTGCATAGTCGATGATCTACAAATTCATATAATAACTTGTTATGACTATAAAGTGAAAAGGATAGAATAATGGAAAATTATCAACTTTTGATAGATCTTCATAAAAATGCAAACCGGCACGGTCCAGGTGGGGATGCAGAGTCGGAAAAGGCTCTCAGTCTGGCTATGATAGACCGCACTACGCCTTTAGAGATTGCCGATATCGGCTGTGGCACGGGGGCTTCCGCCCTATTGCTCGCCCGGCTTTCGAATGCCCAAATCACAGCGGTGGACTTCCTTCAAGACTTTCTGGACGTGCTGAAGGAAAGAGCAGAAAGCATGGGGGTGGCGGATACGATCTCGACGCTTGCATGCTCCATGGACAACCTGCCTTTCGCCGACGAGGAATTGGATGTCATCTGGTCCGAGGGCGCAATCTATAACATCGGCTTTGAAAAGGGTGTAGCGGACTGGCGGCGTTACCTGAAAGCAGGCGGTCTTTTGGTTGCTTCCGAGATCACATGGCTCACGCACTCCCGACCACCGGAACTCCAGAACTACTGGGATGGCGAATACCCCGAAATCAATGTAGCCTCGGCCAAGATCAGGGTCTTGGAAAAGCACGGTTATTCGCCGATCGGCTATTTTGTGCTACCGGAACATTGCTGGCTGGAGAATTATTATCGGCCGATGCAGAATAGCTTTCAGCATTTTCTTAACCGGAACGGGAATAGTGAAGAAGCGCGTGCAATAGTGGAAGCTGAAAATCGAGAAATTGAACTGTATGAAAAACATAAAACGCACTACAGCTACGGTGTGTATATTGCAAGAAAGTTGGATTAACGAAATCCATAACAACCGCATCAACTCGGACCGGCAATTCCGCTGCGCTCCATTGTCAGCCGGTTATGCGGGGCGTTCTGTCTTTAGGGGTATCCCTCTTGAGCGTTTTACATGTCCAATACGAACATGAAAGGAGATAAAGGAATTGGAGGAAACGTCATCTCGCAATCATTTTCCTGTAAAATGTTTGGAGTGTGCTAAATCAATCAAACCATTCATTCATGGTAGGTGCAGCTTCTGCCAGGATTTAAGTTTTCAGGAAGAGGTGTTTTGTTATCTAAATCGGTCAACACAAAGTCATCGCTTTTTTGAATGCCATGCTTTTGAGCCGTTGCTGAAACTGGTCGCATCATCCGGACAGAAAACTCAGCCGGCGTCTAAAACCCACGTTGCGGAGATTAGCATAAAAAAGCTGCTTGATTCCGATACGCTAAAGTATCAAAGGGCGTTGGCTCTGCAAAAACTGGCCCGTAATCCCGACGATGTGATGCTTGAGATAAAGTATCATTTTGCTTGGAATGTTATTTGTAGAAGACCAATCTTTGCGGAGCCGGCGCTCACTATTGAATGCATCAGTGATACGATTACGACTTGTAGCGATGCAGTGGGTGGTTTTGCCGGTCTCCTTTGGTTGGCGCCAGACCATTTACATCTATATGTGGAATCAGATGGGGAAGTATCTCCGGATGATATGGCTCAAAAAATCAAACGGTCACTAGAAACAACGATTCTTGAGAGGTTCCCTGATCTTATTGCAACTCCGGAAGTTGAAAGAAGGCTGTGGGACGAAGCTTACTTCGTGGAAACCATAAGCTGAAACAGAAAAAGCGCATACACGCTAACAAACAATGTTAGGCAACTGCTGTGAGATTTTCCAAATTTGAGAAAAACGCAGCATTTGAATATGTCTCTTTCCCTGCTTGAAGGTGATGCGGAGACTTTACAGGTATCTTGAACATACCCACACTACGGAGCGTCTGAAAAGTTGGGATATCCAAATGCCGATCGCCGTTGTGACGGCCCCTTCCACCTCGTATGCCAAGTCATGTAGGGACCCCGACGCGGCAAGCACAAAAAACGGGTAGCATGCCTTGTGGCAGCAGATCACGCATCGGCGCTTTTGTCAGCCCGATGCGGTTGCTTCCGGGAAATCCTACCATCCACCTGTCTCAAACAGACGGATGAGATGCCGCGAAACGTAAAGTGCTTTAACTTTTTACCGATCCCCCATTTTTCTTGACCGACAATCGCAAAGAAATTAGAAATCAAAACCATGTATTCACCACGATTACTCGCAGAAATTTTGGCGGCAGTGTGCTTTTTTGGTTGGATAGGGCTATCTTTTGCAGATGATTCGGACTATTTGATCAGCATTCAGTTTGAAAATGACTTTTTTGGGGGAGGCTCGGACAGGCATTTCACCCATGGCACCCGAGTGGAATGTCTGAGCCAACCGATAAAATGGATCACGGATGCGGCCGATAAGATCCCGTGGTTCAGCTCGGAAAAAGCACTGGACAATCCCAAAGACGCACTGAAAGCACGGGCCGGCCTTTCAATTGGGCAAAGCATTTACACACCGGAAGATATCAGTGATCCTGAACTGATCCCGGATGACAGGCCGTATGCAGGTTGGCTTTATCTAGGCTTTGGGCTCGTTGCCAACCAGGGCAGCAAGCGTTATGACAAGCTCGAGCTGGAGGTCGGTATGATCGGTCCGTACTCATTTGCTGAGGAAGTACAGACCTTTTGGCATTCTCTTTTCGGTCTGGAGGTCCCGGAGGGATGGGACAATCAACTGGACAGCGAACTGGGTATCGTCCTTTACTATGAGCAGGCGCGCCGTTTTGCACGAAAAACGCTATTTCTTGGCTTGGAGTCCGATGTTGTCCCTCACATTGGTGGAAGCCTCGGTAACGTTTTCACGTACGCCGCAGCCGGCTTAACATTTCGGTTGGGTACCGACCTTGCGGATGATTTTGGGCCGCCGCGCATCCGTCCCAACCTGCCTGGTGGCGGGTATTTCGACTATAAGAAAGGCTTCAACTGGTATGTTTTCTCCGGATTTCAAGGCCGGTTCGTCCTTCGCAATATTTTCCTTGATGGCAATACCTTTTCCGACAGCCACTCGGTTGATAAAATGAACTTCGTCGGAGATCTTCAGATAGGTGTGGCGGTCCAGTTCAGCCGATTTCGAATCACTTACACCCAGATATACCGCACAAAGGAATTCGAGGAACAGGACAGCTCGAATGTCTTTGGCTCCCTCAGCTTCTCTTACCAGTTTTAGACCAGGGTTAACAGCGACCTGACCGCTAAGGGATTTATTGGGAAAAACACTTCTTGATGGCATGCCTGCTCCGCAGCGTCGCATATTTTTTGCACCCGCGATCCGGCCCGCTACCAAATACCCATTCGCCCAATCCACACATTGCGCAAGCAGAAAAATTTCACAGCCAATTAGGCAGACACACAAGGGGTGTGGCCCACCATAATTCTGGGGACACCATACTGAACTATTGACAACAGAAAAGCGATATGATCTAAAAATCGCATGGCACGAATAGCCAGAGCGGTTGCACCGGGCTTTCCCCACCATGTGATCCAGCGGGGAAACAGGCGGCAACAGACGTTTTTCAATAATGAAGACTATCTTGCCTATCTGGAATTGATGGCGGAGTGGTGTGCAAGGTACCATGTCGAAATATGGGCCTATTGTCTTATGCCGAACCATGTCCACCTGATCGCTGTTCCTGAAACCAAGGAGGGGCTGAATTCTGCGATTGGTGAAGCGCACAGGCGATATACGCGGAGAGTCAATTTTCGGGAAGGCTGGCGCGGTCACTTGTGGCAAGGCCGGTTTTCATCATTTATGATGGAAGAACGATACTTGTTTGCATGCACAAGGTATGTGGAACTGAATCCGGTGCGTGCGGGTATGGTGAAGAAACCGGAAGAATGGCGCTGGAGCAGTGCCGGACCTCACATGAAAGGTCAAGATGACATTTTGGTGAGAGTCGATCCATTACGGAGAATCATCGGCGGCCATTGGGGAACGTTTTTGGCTGTCGACACACCGGAACCTGAGATGGAGTTGCTTCGGAAACATGAACGAAGCGGACGACCATTGGGGGAAGATGGTTTTCTAGATACGATGGAACGTCTTCTAGGCCGCCGATTGAAGCCCCGGAGACCTGGTCCGAAGAGAAAAGAGGAAGATAAGTAAGGTGTCCCCCGAATTAAAATCGGCCCGTTGAATAGCAGAGAGGAGATGAGGTTTGAAGGTCGCCGTTCCCGCAGAAGGTCCGGATCTCGATGCGAAAGTCGGTGACAGGTTGGGACTCTCCTCCCACCTGCTTGTTATTGATCTTGAATCAAAGCGTTTTGAAGCCCATCGGAGTCCAAGTACTTCCGGAAGCGGAGCAGGGATGGAGATGGTCGCCCTCATCATTTCGAAAAAGTGTAACTTCCTGCTTACCAAATGGTGTAGCCCCACTGCTGAGAAGTATCTCTCGGCCTATGGTGTTGGAATTGTGACGGGCATAAGCGGCACTGTGGACGAAGCTCTTGAGAAATTTGAGAGAGGAAATCCGAAAGCGCAGGCAGAAAAGCATATGCCCCCTCTGATCGCATTCAGGATAAACCGCCGAGTTGCGGTGCAAGCGATCGCAAGCGCCTCCAGGCAGCTCAGCGGTTTGTTGCCTGTGATGGTGGGGGTCGTATTTCTGGTGGGTCTTTTCAGCGCCTTCATATCAGAAGAGGTCATTTCTTCATTCTTTTCGGGGACATTGTGGCAGGATTCCTTCCGCGGTGCTCTAAGCGGAAGCGCGTTTGCCGGTAACCCCATCAACAGTTACATTATCGGGGGGAAATTGCTCAAACTGGGGGTGAGTCCTGTTGGGGTGTCCGCTTTTATGTGCGCTTGGGTTACAGTCGGCTTAGTGCAGCTCCCTGCCGAAATCGCCGCCCTGGGATGGAGGTTTGCAGTCCTTCGAAACCTATCCTGTTTTGGTCTCTCAATCGCCCTATCCTTTGGGATGATGCTCATTTTGCATGTTCTCGGGATGTAATTTGAATTGATATCAAGGGGATCAAAAAAAGAATTCTTGAAGATCATCCCTTTTCGGCGACTGGTTTTTCCGGCGTCGGTTTTGGTTGTTTATCTTGCCTTATGGAATGCTGTCCCTGAAAAGACCCTTGCGGCCCTGCAGATCAGCATGGAGATTCTTATCCGTACCTTACTGCCGATGTGCATCATTTTTCTTTTCATGATCGGACTGAATATTTTCTTGCACCCCCCTCACCTTTTAAAATTCTTGGCAAAAGGAACCCCCATCAAGAGAAAGCTTCTTGCAGCCATTGCAGGGACCATCTCGACAGGACCGATTTATGCGTGGTATCCGATGCTCAAGGCGCTTCGTGAAAAAGGCGCGGAGGATTCCTTGGTTGCTGTTTTTCTTGTGAACCGAGCCGTGAAACCGTTTCTCTTGCCTATGATGATTTCATTTTTCGGATGGACCTATGCCCTGGCTTTTACGCTATTGATTGTGGCGGGGTCGCTTTGCGTGGGTTCCGTTGTGGGAGTCTTATTGGATCACCCAACCGGAT
>JAWOGN010000073.1:0-15218 GCA_046496815.1 Desulfatiglandaceae bacterium | reverse complement strand
GAGGGAAAAATGGTTTCAACAGGCTCAATTTTATATTGATCATTGATTGAAAATACTCCGATGACGTTCATATGTTCCACAGAGTGAATATAGTGAATCTCAAACCGATCGCCTGAGCTGACCCGTTCTGAATGGATTCGCCTGCCTGTCTTCTCATCCATAATCGTAAAAACATGTACGGGGAAGAGCAGAGCGGATAAAATGACAATACATAGGAGAAAAAGTGGATACTTTTTTTTGACTCGAAGATCCAAGAAACCCATCTAAATCTGGCCAAGGTTGAGCGGTTCAGGGTTTCCCGATTTCATCGGGAAACGTGGAACCGCTCAGTTTAGGTCTGGTTTGCTTTCACGGAGTATCCGGGGGTTTATTTTCAAATGGGATCGCTTCCTTTTCCAGGCTTCTTTTCCGCAATGTCTGTGAAAGCAAAATCAAGACAAAGGACCCGATCCCGATAATATCGGTTGTGAGGCCGGGTTTAATCAATAGAATCGCAATAATGAAAAGGGATAGCCGTTCCCATATTTTCGTCCGCACCAGTAAAAATCCCTGAATTCCCGCAGCAAACAAATACATCCCGACTATAGCCGCGGCAATGATGCCCAGCAATTCCGTAACGGTCGTGTTAATTATCAACAACTGAGGATTATAAAGAAAAACAAAGGGAAGGGTAAAAGCCGCGGCATCAAGTTTGAAGGACTGTATGCCCGTCTTAATGGGATCTGCTTGTGCAATACCCGCCGCCGCATATGCACATAAACCAACCGGGGGAGTATCATCCGCCACGATCCCATAGTAAAAAACAAAAAGATGGGCGGCAATTAATGGGACTCCCACATCAGCACCGACTTCAATAACGGCCGGCGCCGTCATTGCGGCCATGATAATATATGTCGCCGTGGTTGGAAGGCCCATCCCCAGGATAATGCAGGCAAAAACTGCAAAGATAAGGGTGAGAAAAAGCTTTCCTTGAGCCAAAGTAACGATAAGTAGGGTCATCTTTAACCCCAAGCCCGTTAAGCTGACGACCCCGACAATGATTCCGCAGCAGGCGCACGCGGCGGCAATACCGATCATGTTTCTGGCGCCCATTTCCATCGCCTGTAAGACGATCTTTAGGGTCCTCACCGTGCCGCCCACCCAGGGGCTCCTTCTCACCTCCCCATTCTCCGATGCTTCCACATTCTGAGATGGATCCTCTTTTGCGGATCTGATGTAATATGCGACATATCGGATATTGCTTTCTACAAAGCAAACGACAATCCCCACGATGATACTTATAAAAGCGGACGTAAGCGGGGTCAAATGCATGATAAGAAGCACAAAGATTAAGAACACCAGGGGGATCAGGAAATGGGCGCCGCTTATAAAGGTTTTCCAAACCGGTGGCATTTCTTCTCTGGAAAGTCTGCCGATTCCGGTTTTAACGGCCTCTATATGAATGATGCTAAAT
Organism: Desulfatiglandaceae bacterium; assembly: GCA_046496815.1. Lineage (GTDB taxonomy): Bacteria > Desulfobacterota > DSM-4660 > Desulfatiglandales > Desulfatiglandaceae > JAWOGN01. The sequence continues at coordinate 13,765 of JAWOGN010000073.1, read as the reverse complement.
ATGGCGATGTAACTCAACACAGCGGGAATAATGGCATGTTTTATAATCTGAGTATAAGGAATATCCGTGAACTCAGCCATGATAAACGCCGCTGCACCCATGACGGGGGGCATAAGCTGTCCGTTGGTGGATGCGGCGACCTCAACGGCACCCGCCATCTCGTTTCTGAAACCGACCTTTTTCATTAAGGGAATGGTCATGGCACCTGTTGTGACCGTATTGGCAATGGAACTCCCTGAAACGGTTCCCATCAGTGCACTGGCCGCAACAGCCGCCTTGGCCGGCCCCCCCCTGAATCTTCCCATGGTGGCAAAGGCGATCCTGAGTAAATAACCGCCTGCGCCGATACGATCCAAAAAGGCGCCAAACAGGACAAAAAGAAAGACGAAAGTGGCGGAAACCCCGAGTGGCACGCCCCAAATTCCTTCTCCGGTCAAAAACAAGTGATCGATGAACCGCCGCACGCTGTATCCCCGGTGCATGATCAGCTCGGGCATCCAGGGCCCGACAAAGACATAAATGATAAAAAACCCGGTGATGACCGGCAGGGCGGGGGACACAGAGCGTCTGGTTGCCTCAAGTATTAATAAAATGATCGCGATCCCGAAAATCAGATCCGGCGTTGTCGGGTTTCCAACTCGGTAGACGAGCTGTTCATAAACAAACGAGGTATATAAGGCAACGATTGCTCCCAATATCGCAAAAACCCAATCAATAAACAATATCCGGTCTTTCCGGGATTTATTGCTGAAAGGAAAATAGAGAAAACAGAGGAAGAGGGCAAAGGCCAGGTGGCGAGAGCGGTGGATCATGGCAGTGGGGACACCGACGCCTGCGGTGTACAGATGATAGAAAGACATCAGCACGGCAACGGCGGTAACCAGATAATAGACCTTCCCCGTGAGATTTCTGGCACCGAACTCTACCTCCAAACCCACCTTCTTCTGCCTTCGCTTTTCTTTCCATTTCTCAAACATTTTTAACCTTCTGTTTCTTCTATCTAATATTTGATTTTGGTGGGAGTGATTTCAGTTTGATTCATTCCGACAGGCAAACAACCCAGCGAAAACAGAACCGCTCTTCATGAGGACATAAAAAGACTGCTGGATGCGAGGAGGGCTGAGTGAAATGCCTCCGCGAATCTTCTTACAAGATAAGGTTGAAGGCTCAGACGGAGAAGTCGCTCCGTCTAAGCCTTCCCCGTGGGACGCACTAGTAACCGGCAGGGATCTGAATGCCTTTTTCCTGAAAATATTTCTTGGCACCCGGATGCAGGGGGACAGACATCCCATCCATGGCGCTCTCTAAAGACACATCCTTCAATGCGGCATGAGCCTTGTGAACCGTCTCCAAATTTTCAAATATAGCCTTGGTGAAATTGTAAATATCCTTTTCCGGCATGTCCGCCCGTGTGACCAGCATGGACAAAACCGCCACGGTCTTGACTTCCTCCGAGTCCTTGTAGGTACCTGCCTTTATGGGAAACTGCGCATAAAAAGGATATTTTTTAATAAGGTTGGCTGCATGTTGATCGTCAATGTTTACGAGGGTACAGGGTGTCATAAAAGCCGTATCCGCCAACACCGCCGCACCCAGACCCACCGTATAAAAAGCGGCGTCAATCCTACCGTCTTTCATGAAATCCGAAGATTCCTTGGAGGTTAATCTCTCAACTTTTGCCAGATCATCAAAGGTCAACCCATACATCTCCAGGATCTGTCCGGCATTCACCTCGGTTCCCGATCCCAGCGGTCCCACGCACACTCGCTTTCCCTTTAAATCGGCCGGAGTGCGGATATTGGACTTTTTCAGCGCCTGAATCTGAATATACTCGGGATACAGCGTGCATATGGCCTGCATGTTTTTGGCTTGCCTATTTCCAGTATCGGCAGCAAACATCCGCTGCCCATTATAAGCATAGTAGGCAATGTCATTCTGCAGGATGGCAACGTCTGCATCTCCATTCGCGATAAGATTCGAATTTGCCACCGATGCGCCGGATGATTCAACCGTTGCCCTCAGTCCAAGATCAGGATTTTGAAACAAGATCCTTGAAATCGAGCCTCCTAATGGATAATAACACCCGGTGACCCAGCCGCTGGCAATGGTTATCAGTGTTTTCTTTTGCGCCATAACTTGAGAGGGGTTCCCCTGGAATAAGGTCAACGAAAAAACCAAAACCGCAGCAATGATGATTATTTTTTTCATAACTCCTCCTTCTTTAATCGATGTGTTCTCTTGTTTTTACAAATGCTCGCTAAAACCCTGTAAGTCGAGTTCACCTCCTTTCTTTCTTGAATTTTCCCCATATCACCCAAATATTTTAACGAACAGGAATTAATCCATGATCTGAATTGATACGATTTTTTCTTCATCATGCATGCTTTCAGAGAGTAAGCATTGAGGTAAGAGAAAAAAACCACAGTCTGGATTTGGACTATAAAGGATTTTCCCTTCTGTGTCAATGAGAAGGGCGACGCAACCTGTTGTGGACCGAACGTGTCGATTTGAAAAGATGTTTTCAGATAGGCCAAAGTATCAACCTTTTGTAGAATTTTTCAAAGATTTCTCTAGTTGGTGCGCATCCATAAACAGGCATTTATGAACTCGCGCTATCAGCCATCAGCTTTCGGCTTTCAGCAAAAGACATTAAAGACAAGATTTTGGCTGACTGCTGACCGCTGAAAGCTCCGTCCAGAAATATCTCATTTCCGGATGGAAACTAATTCGCTCCGGATTTTCCCTGTTGAGTCGGATGCGCTTGTTCTTGGATCCATCCAGATAGTCCGCGCAGCCAGAACAATCATCAACTGGGCGAGGAAATACAAACTGATGTTAAGGACCCGCCCATAGGGGATAGCGAACAGGAATTTGTTCATGGCCAGAATCACATCCGAGGCGATAAAGAGGAGCGCTCCCTGGAAAAGCAGGCGGTTGCCTGCGGGAACCAGGAGGGCGGCGACGCTCATTGTAATAATGACGATGATGTAGAGCACAACGGGGCCGAACAGGCTCGGGTCTATGCCGCTGAAAATCCAGACCATGAAGCCTGCAAAGAGGGCCAGACCGGCTATCACCGCTTTTTCGTATCCGTCGGGGGGTGTTGCATACCGGAAGAAGAGGAGGGCATAGAACATATGGGCGGTAAGGAAAGCCACGAGTCCATAAATAAAAAAGCCGGTGTGGGGAAGATCCAGGAAAATATCCCCGCACACGGAACCTAACAGGGCGCCGGTCAGGCAGATCCGGACAAAACCTCGCATATCTCGAAGCACCCACGCGACCAGGGTACTCACCGGAACGGCCTTTAGCACCGTGCGGCCGATGCCGCCCCGATCCATGGCCATGAGCACCAGAAACGCCGCCCCCGCCGCTACGTAAAAAACCGTGAACCCGTAGAATGAGTCAATTTGTCTCGATCGCAAACAGGCCCTCCCGGAAGCGATTATTTGTCAAAGGCTTCAGACCCCATTCGTCGCCCCGACATTCAGGGAGTACTGGAGCACAATGTAGATGATGTAAACACCCAGGAGCCACGCACCGTGCCATCGTTTGAAGCTTTCACCGTCCCCGGTCGTGGAAATGAAGATTCGGAAAGAGTAAAGGATAATGAGCATGGTGGGGAAGTGAAACGTGTAGAAATTCAAAGGAATTGCCAACGGACTGGCCGCCGCAGCGGCTCCGATGACAAACAGGCAGTTCAGAACGTCCGCTCCCACCACATTTCCAACCATGATTTCCGGGTGTCCCTTGCGCACTGCGGCAATGGCCGTCATCAATTCCGGCAGAGAGGTTCCGAGGGCGACCAGGGTGCAGGCGATGATGTCGTCGGGCACGCCGATTCTGTGCGCGATTTCTGAAGCGCTTGGAACCAGGACGCGGGCGCCCAACAAAACCAAAAAAAGTCCCCCCAGGAGCAGCGTCCCACTTTTCAGCAAAGCTGCCGGTTCGGAGTCGTCTTCGTCTTCCGCTTCCGCGGACCCGCTTCCACCTTGCCTTGCCCAGATGTAGGCGGTGTAAAGGTACCCTGCCAGCAGCACGAGAAGAAGCGCTCCCACCCATCGCTGCAGGGTAGGTTCACCGGTTGCCGTGAAAAGCGCTCCCACCGAAATGAAAACCAGGAGGGTGGCCGACCCCACCTGAACCCAGCCGGTCCGGTTCAGGATGCGCCGGTTTGCAGGCACGGCGGTAAGCACGCAGGTCAAGCCGAAGATGAGTCCGGTGTCTGCAATGATGGATCCCACCCCATTGCCGAGGGCCAGGCCCGGGTTACCCATCCAGGCGGCCATCACCGAGACGAAGGCCTCCGGTGTCGTGGTTCCGAGAGATATAATCGTCGCCGCGATGACGATTCTCGGCAGGCGGGTCCTCCGGGCCAGTTGTACGACCCCGTCAATCATCCAATCGGCACCTTTGGAAAGGAGTGCGATGCACACGGCAATAACAAGCAGGAGGAGAATCGTAGGGAAGGTCGCCAACAAGTTGTGGATCAGCGTTTCGTCTCCAATCCATCTGAGGATTCCCTGTTCCATCGCTTATCCTTCTTGGTGTCAATTTAGAGTTTTGAAAAAACTCATCAGCGGCACGGAAGCGGCCGTTGGGATTTCTTTAAAAGCCGCAAAGGCTTCCGACAGGGCTTGACATTCATCCGACTCGGGCGGAAAAGAATTAAGGTCCCGGTCTAAAAAACTGCCGGAGAGGAGCCCGTCGGTGCGCACTCCCGTCGGCCCTTATCTCAACTCCGTTTTCCGGTATCACGCCATGGCAGGTTTTCCGAAAGATACTCTCCATGAGAGAGCAATGTCAATGCCGATCCGAAAGCCGGAACCACATCGTCCTGTTTCTGCGCGGCCCCGATGGGTCGTGGGTCGATCCGGGCTTCAGGATGCGGGTAGGCATCCACAATCTTTTCGAAAGGAGATAAAAATGGCACGAGCACTGCTTTGCGTCTGGGTCGAAATGAACCCCACGCCGTGACCTCTAAATCATAATTAATCCACCGGTTATACCGGTGAGAAATGAAAAGGTTATACCGTTTCAGGCGTTTTTTTTAGTTATAATAAATCCGAAATCCGAAGCACGAAAACCGAAACAAATTCTAAATCCAAATTTTTTAATGTTCAAAACGGGCACGAAGAAGTCGGTCATAATTAGGCGATGTGAACACAAGGTTTTTGGTCATTGAGATTTTGGTTATTTGATATTGTTTCGAATTTCGGATTTCGATATTCGTATTTTCAATTCACTATCACTCACTATTTCAGTGGCCCCTTTTAGGGGCCTTCCTCATACCACCAGTTCTACCGGTGGCTTCTGATTTCATGCGACATCATCCAGGATCTTAGCAAAGTCTTTATACGAATGCAATTCCGCATAAACGCCTCTTTTCTCACGGTTGACAGGAACCCCATCAATTGCTAGGACACGGTGGAAGATACGCATAAGGAAAATCGTAACCGTTCAGGGGTTCAAAGGTTCAGGGGTTCAAGGTTCAATTCTGGTCCACGGAGTGCATTTGGGTTAGGCATTTATTAGAAAAGCGTCCGCTTTGTCAGGCCTCATCCAAAATTTGGAACTAAATTGGCAATTACTTGGGAAAATGAGCATTTTTAACGACGATTTCGGGTCCTCAAACCCTTCTTCGTCCTTAACCCTGAATCCCGATTTCATCGGGAAACCCTGAACCTGTGAACGCTTACGAAAAATCAATAGATTTTATCATGAACCAGGGAAGAATCATCGAATACATCGATCAGGGAAAGTTTGTTTGCAGTCTCTGTTTGCAGGATAGGGGCAACCGACTTCATCTGCTGACGGCGTCGAACCGAGAAGTCAATCTTTCATCGAAACGCGCCATTCTTGTTTCAGGATCCGGTATTGACACGGAAAAACCCAGAGAGGATTTGCTTGCGCACTTAAAACGGACAGAGGAAATACGGGAGCATCTGAAAAGCCAAGTGGATGCCGGAGAGCTCTGGGAGCTGATCGTCGATGAGCCGGAACGTTTTCAGCATCAATACCTGACAGAGCTTGTTTTTGGGGATGCCGCTACAGACGACCATCTTTCCGCACTGGTGAGGGCCCTTTTTGAAGATCATCTCTATTTCAGGCTGAAAGAAGGTCGATTTCTGCCGAACACGGCGGAGAAGATCCAACAAATGATCAAGCGTCAGGAAGCGGAGGCCCTCAGAGAAGCGCGGCTGTTGAAAGGAAGCGAGTGGCTGAAAGGCATAACGCAGGGGCGAGAAGTCGATGCGCCCGACTGTAAGCGCGATGTGATTCATTTGCTTTCCCAATTGGCCATTTATGGAACGGAAGCGGCTGAATACCAAGACGGGAAAGAACTCCTTGGACGGGCTGAGATCGCCGACATCGGTGAGGCACGGCGTCTCTTGGTCGACTTGGGTGTTTGGGATCAGGATGAGAACCTCGACCTTCACAGGTTGGACATTCAGACTTCCTTCAGTGAAAACCAGATCAATGAATCGGTCCGGCTGGCAGGATCGGGCTTTGACGGTCGAGACCGGGAGGATTTGCGGCACATCCCGGTTTTGACCATAGACGGTCCGTTGACACGAGATTTCGATGACGCCATAAGCCTTGAGGTTGTCGGGGACATCCTGGAAGTGGGGGTGCATATCGCGGATGTCGCGGCGGTCATTCCGCCGGACAGCCTGCTGGATAAGGGATCGGCCGAAAGAGTCCTGTCCATATATTTCCCCCGCAGGCAGATCCCCATGATTCCTCCCGTGCTTTCCGAGGATGCCTTGAGTTTGAAACAAGGCTGCGATCGACAGGCGATTTCCCTCCTGGCCCGATTTGAAAAAGGCGGGGAGCTCTTAGACTACCGGTTTGTCCCGAGTATTGTTCGTGTCCGGGAGAACCTGATCTACGATCAGGTGAATGCGGATTTGTCTGAAGCGGGGGTGCTTCAAAGCCTGTGTCAAATGAGCCGCATTCTGCGGGAGAAACGGAACAAGACCGGCGCGTTGAGTCTTTCTCTGCCCGAATTGCAAATCACGTTTGATGCGGATTCCGCCATCCGTCTCGAGCTGGTTCCTCAAGATACGCCTTCACGGCTGATCGTGGCTGAATTGATGATTCTGTATAACCGGCTCATCGCAAGATTCTGCAAGGAAAACCGGATTCCGATTCTCTTTCGAACCCAGACGGAACCCAGTGAGAGATTGTCTCTGGATGATGACGGATATCTTTACTATGTTTTCAAGCAACGCCGAAAGCTCAATCCGCTGCTGATCGATACGACCCCGAAACCCCACAGCGGGTTGGGCGTCGATGTCTATACGCACGCCACCTCCCCCATACGGCGCTATCTCGACATTGTGGCGCAACGTCAGGTCGGCAGTGCGCTCCTGGGGAATGCGCCGGTCTACGATGAAAAAAAACTGGAGGAAATTCGAATTTTCGCCGAGCCCATGATAAAGGCGATCGGGCGGATGAAGCAGAATCGAATCCGTTACTGGATCCTCAGGTATCTTCAACAGCATCAATCCGACACGTTCACCGCCCTGGTCCTCTATGAAATGAAGAACAAATACCGCATCCTCTTAAAGGATTTTCTCCTGATGGCCGAGATCAAGCGAGAACCGCGCCTCAATTTGAATCCGGCGGATCGAATCCTGGTGAGGGTGCGGAAAGTGGATCCATGGACGGACACGCTCGAGCTGGCCTATGCTCGCAATTCATAACGACGGCCCCCCATTCCTGTGCCGCTTTGAAATGGTGGGTTGGGGAATCATGACGTATCTTCTACTTCGAACTCTTTTTGAAGTAACAGTTTCCCGGATTCATCGTATGCGAGGATTCTCAATGAGAGGGAAGAATCAACCTTGGAATCAAAGAAATACTCCCCCTTTATCGTTCGGAAGTGTTTGATGACAAACAGGCGCCCGCGTTTGAAGTCGACAGGAAACCCGTCCCGAAGCGCCACCTTGGGATACGTCCACGACTGGGGGGGATCGGACCGGGTATCCGTGGCGACGATGTGGACGTAACCGCGCAGCGGCGTATCATTCTGTTCCGTTTTGGCGATTTTAAAGCGCACCGTCAGCTTTGCGTCTTCCTTGCGGGTATCCAGGTCCCTGATTTCAACCGCAGGTGCCGGGAATTCCCCCTCCCCCCGGATATCGGGCGGGGCGCTTGTCAGGGGGGGAACGCCTGTCGCCTCGTTCTCCGTGGGGCCGGTGGGTTTTTGTGCCGGTTTTTCGCCTGATTTCGCATCGTCGACATAGGCTTCCAGAATTGCCAGGCGCTGCCGGGATCTAAACAGGTCCCTTCGGCCGGTTTGGATTTCCGCCTGGAGGCGCTCCAATTTCCGAGCCTGCGAGCGGGTTGTTCGCAGCGTATGAAAGTAGTCGTTAATGACAAATATGGAAACGATTATATAGACCGCAAAAAATATGAGAGACGCGAGCAGGATATGCGGGGAAACGCTGAAACTGCGAACCTTTCCCACCCCTTTTGCAATCATGATATGAAGATCGGAGGCCCGACGATGGGTGTCTTTTTCCGTTTTTGCCGTCCGGTGATGCGACGAGGCGGTCTGCTTTCGTTCCCTCATGGGTTTCCCTCTTGGCAAATGCGCGTTTGATTCCCGTGAGTTTCCGGGCAGGGACTAAGTAAAAACCCGCTCAAAGATATGATCCACATGTTTGAAATGATAATCCAGGTCAAATAGCGCTTCGATCTCCGTAGGGTTCAGGTACCTGCCGATTTCATGATCCTCCAGGATCAGGGTCTTGAATTCCTGTCCGGTTTCCCACACCCGCAGTGCGTTTTTTTGAACCATGCCGTAGGCCTTCTGTCTTTCAAGACCCTTTTCAGCCAGCTTCATCAGAAATTGCTGGGAAAAAATAAGCCCTTTCATCATTTCCAGATTTTTTGCCATCCGGTCCGGATGGACCACCAGTCCCTTCACGATTCCGGCCAACCGGTGCAGCATGTAATCCGCGAGAATCGTGCTGTCGGGGGCAATCACTCTTTCTACGGAGGAGTGGCTGATGTCCCGTTCATGCCACAGGGCCATGTTTTCCATGGCAGCCAGGGAATTGGAGCGAAGCAGTCGCGCAAGACCCGAAATGTTTTCACAGCCGATGGGATTTTTCTTGTGGGGCATGGCGGAGGAGCCTTTTTGCCCTTTTGAAAAGGGTTCCTCGGCTTCCAGGACTTCCGTTCTTTGGAGGTGGCGTATTTCAACGGCGATCTTCTCCAGGGTTCCGCCAAGGATTGCAAGGCCGGTAAAGTACTGGGCATGTCGATCGCGCTGGATGATTTGGGTGGAGATCTGCGCCGGCTTGAGTCCCAGTTTTTCGCAAACGAAGGATTCGATTGCCGGAGCGACGTTGGCAAAAGTCCCCACGGCCCCGGAAAGCTTTCCATAGCTGATGACATCGCGCGCCTGCCTCAGCCTTTCAAGGTTTCGCTTCATTTCGGAATACCACACCGCCAGCTTCAGGCCGAAGGTCATGGGCTCTGCATGAATGCCGTGGGAACGGCCGATCATGGCCGTATGCTTATGTTCCATGGCCCGATGTCGCAGGATTTCCATAAACCGACGGAGATCCTGAATGATCATTTCCATGGCTTGCTTCAGCAGAAGCGCAAAACTTGTGTCCAGAACGTCGGATGAGGTGAGCCCCAGGTGAATGTAGCGCGCATCGGGTCCCACGTATTCCGCCACATTCGTCAAAAATGCAATCACATCGTGTTTGGTCTCCGCTTCTATTTCGAGGATGCGCGCAACGGAAAAAGCGGCTTTTTTCCGGATATTTTCAAAAGCCTCCCCGGGGATGATTCCTTCGTGCGCCATGGCTTCGCACGCTGCGATTTCAACCTCCAGCCATTTGGCATATCGATTCTCGGGCTCCCAAACCTGCCCCATCTCAGGGCGTGTATACCGACGGATCATTTCGTAACTCCTCGTGACGTGAATCGGTTAAAAGTCAAAGGATGTCTCCTTCGCCACCGGATGCGCAACCTTTTGAATGGCCCCCGAAAGTTTCATGTAACAAAAGGATCGGGGGATTTCAACTCCTTAAAACAAAACTTGTTTTTGAATGTGTTGACAGGCCGTTGACACCGATTTAAGTTGTGGGCCGATCAACAGGAGACTCCATGCACATGAATATGAGCCATGTCACCTTTCGTTCCCAGCTCGGCGCGCTGCTGTTTTTGACTGCGATTTTCTGCCTGAACTTTATTGCCAGAATTCTCATGGCTCCGTTGATACCCAGCATCGAGGCGGAGCTGGGTGTGACCCATGCCGAGGCGGGATCTCTCTTTTTGTGGATATCCTTGGGGTATTTTATAACCCTTTTGGGCTCGGGCTTCGTGTCCACCCGCCTCACGCACCGGGGGACAATCATTCTGTCCGCCACAACACTGGGCTTGGTACTCATGGGGATTTCCCTGTGTGAACGTATCGGGACCATTCGTTGGGCGGTGTTCCTGCTTGGAATGGCGGCAGGGCTGTATCTTCCGTCGGGCATTGCGACCCTTACCGCATTGATCGACGCGAAGCACTGGGGGAAAGCCATCGCAGTCCATGAACAAGCCCCCAATATAGGGTTTGTGGCAGCGCCCCTTATCTGCGAGGTCCTTTTGAGATGGGTTTCATGGCGGGAAATCCTGATGCTTCTGGGGGGCACCTCTATCCTGGTCGCGATTGCTTACGCGGGGCTGGGCAAGGGGGGTCGATTTTTCGGGGAGGCACCGGGGGTTGCATCTTTCAAGACGCTTTTTAACGACGCTGCGTTTTGGATCATGATCATTCTGTTCAGCCTCGGGATCGCGGGGAGCATGGGGATTTACACCATGCTTCCCCTGTATCTCATCGCCGAAAGGGGGGTGGATCGAAGCTGGGCCAACACGCTGATCTCCCTTTCACGCGTCCCGGGGGTGGGCATGTCCTTTGTGGCGGGATGGGTCAACGACCGGTGGGGTCCAAAGCGAACCCTGTGCGCGGTTTTTTTGCTTTCCGGTACGGTGACGGTGCTCTTGGGGGCCCTCCGAGGTTTCTGGGTCCTTATCATGGTGTTCCTGCAGCCTGCGATCGCGGTCTGTTTCTTTCCGCCGGCTTTCGCCGCCCTCTCCGCCATCGGGCCGCCGAAGGTCCGGAATGTGGCGGTTTCCTTAACCGTTCCGGTTGCTTTTTTCGTGGGCGGCGGCCTCATTCCCGCCGGTATCGGTATGATGGGAGACATCCGGTCTTTCGATTGGGGCATCGGCCTTGTGGGCGGACTTATTCTGATGGGGGTTTTTTTGTCCCACGCTCTCCGTTTCGACCCGGATGCCCAAGGATGAAAGGGGGTATCCGGAGGGACATCGCGCATGCCGGGGCAAAGGGACGCCCCCGTGCATACAGGGCGCTTTCCGGTCCGGGGCGGTGTCGCCGAAGCCGCTTCGGAGGTTTCATGGGAAAACAGGCCTTTTTGCCGAAGAGATCTTTGCCTCAAGACATCCGCCGTGTGACGAAACCGTCGGGCACCTTATTGGCTTGACAGGCAAGCCCCGATACCCTAAATTGTCGCCTCGTGTAGGGAAGGCGAGGCGATTTGATCGGGCCACACGGATGGGAAACCGATCCCGGGAATTGTAAGCAATTCGGGGACCCCGGACTTCGTTGGATCGTCTTTCATCAACATGGCGCGGATCATCGGTGGGTCTTCGAATCGATCGCACACGGGCTCAGGGGGCCCAAGCTAATTTTCATGTCGGCAGAAAAAAAAATCACAAAAATTCGCAACATCGGAATCATCGCGCATATTGATGCGGGCAAAACCACGGTGACGGAGCGCGTGCTTTTTTACTCCGGTCGCTCACACAAGATGGGTGAGGTTCATGACGGCGAAGCGATCATGGACTGGATGCTGGAGGAAAAAGAGCGAGGCATTACCATCACTTCCGCGGTGACCTCCTGCCACTGGCGGGATCATACCGTCAACATTATCGACACGCCGGGACATGTGGATTTCACCATCGAAGTGGAACGTTCGCTGCGGGTGTTGGACGGGGCGATCGGCGTGTTTTGCGCAGTGGGTGGGGTGGAACCCCAATCCGAAACCGTGTGGCACCAAGCGGATCGATACAAGGTGCCGAAGTTCGCCTTTATCAATAAGCTGGATCGCATCGGCGCGGACTTCCACAGGGCGGTGCAAATGATCAAGGATCGATTGGGAGCCGTCCCCCTTGTCCTCCAAATCCCGTGGGGCGTGGAAGATCAATTCCTTGGCGTCATCGACCTGATCAAAATGAAAGGAATTCTTTGGCAGGAGGAAGCGCTGGGAGCTCAATTTACCGAGGTTCCGATTCCGGAGGAATTGCGGGAGGAGGCCGCAAAATACAGAGAGATTTTCGTGGAAACCCTGGCTGACAAGAGTGATGTCATCATGGACCGATACCTTTCGGAGGAATCGCTCGATGCGGATGCGCTTCGAAAGGCCATCCGGCAGGCCACAATCGATCTGCAACTGGTTCCCGTGTTTTGTGGCGCGGCATTGCGCAATAAAGGCATCCAACCCCTTTTGGATGGGATTGTAGATTATTTGCCGTCGCCGCTGGATGTTCCGCCCATTGTGGGGAGCATTCCTTCGTCCGGAGAAAAGGCGTCTCGCCCGGCCAAGACGGGAGGGCCTTTCTCTGCGTTGGTTTTCAAGGTGATGATGGATCAGGGACGGAAAATGACCTATTTACGGGTTTACTCCGGGACCGTCAAAACAGGGGCGCTTGTCTATAATTCGGCCAAAGACGTACAGGAAAAACTCTCCCGCCTTCTTAAAATGCATTCAAATAAGCGGGAACGCATCGAAAGTGCTTCGGCTGGGGACATTGTTGCTGCCATGGGGTTGAAGCTTGCCGCAACGGGAGATACCCTGTGTTCCGCAGACCAGCCCATCCTATTGGAACCGATTCAGTTTCGGGACCCGGTGATCACCGTGGCGGTCGAGCCCAAGAAGGTTCAGGACCACGACAAGCTCATGGACACCCTCGGCAAGCTGTCGGACGAAGATCCCACATTCAAATTCAGAATTGATGAAGAAACCGGACAGACCGTCATTTCAGGGATGGGTGAATTACACCTTGAAATCATCATCGGCAGGCTCAGGCGGGAGTTCTCGGTGGATACCAACCAGGGGAAGCCTCAGGTTGTCTACCGAGAGACCATCACCCAGGCGGTTGAGCACCAGGAGATCTTCGATCGGGAACTCGCCGGGCAGCAGCATTATGCCGGTGTGGAAATCCGGATCTCACCTTTGCCGAGAGGCACAGGGAACCGCTTTGTGGATCGATGCGCCAATGGCGAACTCACGGAAGCGTTCCTTCAAGCCATCACCCTGGGCATCGCCGAGGGGGAGGCCGGCGGCGTCTTGATGGGGTATCCGGTCATTGATGTGCAAACCATCCTCACGGATGTAAAGATAAAGGAGAACGTCTCGGACCAGATGGCTTTTAAAATCGCCGCATCCATGGCGTTCAAGAATGCCTGCAAACAGGCGGATTGCATACTCCTGGAACCGATCATGAGTGCGGAGATTCTTGTTCCGGAAGCGTTTACGGGAGAGGTGATCAGCGATTTGAACGCAAGGCAGGGAAAGATTGAACAGATTGCCGGCAAAGGCCCGGCCCAGGTCGTTACGGCGAGTGTTCCGCTTTCAAGGATGTTCGGCTATTCCACCTCGCTTCGGTCCGCCTCTCAAGGACGCGGGACCTTCACCATGCAGTTCAGCCATTTTGACAAGGCGTAAGT
>JAWOGN010000051.1:0-4401 GCA_046496815.1 Desulfatiglandaceae bacterium | reverse complement strand
GCGGGCCACTTCAACGTCGCATATTTTGCTCACCGCCGTACCGACAATGCCGGGAAACGTCGCGTACCCACCACCGATGTTGATGCCGGCCACACGGCCCATTTTGTTCGCCACTGTACCCAGCGCGATGTGGAAGGGTTGTCGGCGCATGAGATGGTAGCATTCCGCACAATCCCCGGCCGCCCATATACCTTCGATCTCCGTTTGCATCAAATCGTTGACTTTTATCGCTCCTTTTACGCCCAGTGGAATGCCCGCGTCTTGCGCAAGGCCGGTATTGGGCTGAACCCCCATGCCGAGAATAACAAGATCGGTGGGTAAGGTTCTTTGATCCGTGACGACCGCCTGGACGCTGCCGTTATCTGTCTCAAAAGCCGTAAGACTTTCATTGCGGTACAATTTTACGCCCACTTTCATCAATGCTTCGGACACCAACTCACCCATATCAGGATCGAGGGTATTCATCACCTGTTCGGATCGTTCGACCAGGCTGACTTCCAGCTTCCGCATGATGAGTGCTTCGGCCATTTCCAGACCGATGTAGCCACCACCGATAATCACCGCTTTTTGAGGTTGTTGCTCGTCCACCATGCGCCTCACGTTCAATCCGCTCTGAAGTGTGTTCACACCGTAAATTCCTTTTGCGTCAATCCCGGGAACATCAGGCCGAATAGGAATCGATCCGGTTGAAACCAGCAGTTGCTCAAAGGGCTCCCACGTCGTCTGGCCGGTATCGGTCTTCTTTACACGGAGGCGTCTTTGTTTCAGATCGATCTCCCTTACCTCGTGAAGGACCCGGGCGTCTATATTCTGTTTCTCTTTGAATGTCTCCGGTGTCCTGGCGATAAGTTTTTCAGCGTCGTCGACCACCCGGCCGACGTAGTAAGGGATTCCTCAGGGGGCATAGGATGTGTGTGGACCTGCCTCAAAAACCGTGATGCTCAAATCCGGGTTGTAACGCCGTGCCTGTGAGGCGGCACTCATACCGCCCGCATTACCGCCGATTACGACTAATTCATCTTTTTCCATCATGTCTCCTCTCATCCTCAATTTGAAGAACACCACAACTGATTCTTTCTATTATGCACAGGCGCTTGATGATCAGGAATGGGGTCTACCCTGTATTCAAGGGTGATGGAGACGGTATTGCGTTTACCCGGTCATCACGCATTTCGTGCAGTTTTCGGATTTCGGCAAAGAAAAGCCCACAGAGTTGGAGAGCGACTTCCGGGTATTTTTCCGCAGTCTTTCGAAATTGATCCGAGTGCACCTCGATGATACGGCTGCTGCAAACCGTAAGGAAGGTTTCCGACACGGGTGCCTTGTCCAGGAATGCCGCCTCACCAAATACATTGCCTCCCTGTAAAGACCGGGAAGCGCCGGTTTGACCGACTGCGGTCACTTCACCTTCAACGAGCACATAAAGCGTGTCGCACGTTGCTTCGTCCTGCAAAATCAGCCTGCCGGGAGGATATGTCACCACCTTTGCCACGCATGCCAGTGCCGCCAAATGAATGATTGAAAGCCCCTTGAATGCACCCACTTTCGAAAGATGAATCAATTTCGCGATATACGGGTCGATGTCTCTTTCCGGTTTTCCAACCGTCTCATGGCGGTCTGCCAGTCGCCTGACATGGATATCCGGGGACTGCCGAAGCCGATCGAGAAGTTCCGGTTTGATCTTGAAGGGCTCTCTCTCCTTTGCGATGAGTGCCAGGGACAGCGCTTGTGCGAGCGTGTCTTCTTTTTTTAAGAGCCCGGCGTAGAGTTTTCCTCGGTCGGAATCAAGTTTGGGCAACTTGAAGTGCTTTTTCCCCGCCTTGAGGGCGCGTGCCGGAGCCACAACTTCAATAAGGGGTATCAGGATTCGAGAGATTTTCTTGGTCGTCGTTACATCAAAGGCCTCGAGGCTGTCGGAACGGAGCCGCTCATCCAAGGAATGAATCCCTCTCCGGATGAGGTGCATTCGACCCGAACGGTCCCGGGCAGCGAGGACTCTCAGCACCGTATCAATGCGCCGTTTCCTTTCCTGATTTAGATGCTCGATGAGAAGATCACGTTCCGGTGTTTGCCGCAATTCCATGAGGGCGCGGGCCTCTGCAAGCAGTCGGTAACAGGTGCGGCTTTCCGTCTTTATGAATGCGGTAATGTCCAGATTCTTGTCATCCAGGAACTCCAGCAAGAACAGAATGCCTTCTCTTGTTCGCTGCCGTCGTGCTGCAAGGTTTTCCAGGAGCACCCGGGTACCCACATGCGGGGCCTTCTGAACTTTGAGTTTTGCCTGTTCATGAACAGGGTTCGAAGGATCATCCAGCAGGGCCAAAACCTGTCGGAGGTCGCTTTCATTTTCGATGCGGGTCCCATTCAGCACTTGCGTGCCGTCGGAGTTCATGAGGGTTCTGAAAAACTGGGCCCGGGCGCGTCGATCTTTGACCTTGGCAAGGTCTTCCGAAGGGTCGGCCAATTCCGTGTCATTTACTCTCTTTGATATCATGTTCAGTAAAATGTCGGGATAGCGTTTTCGAAGCAGCCATGAGATTATCAGCCACGCGGCGGTGAGCAGGACTGCGATTACCGAAAGATACCTGGGATGAACGAATCCTTCCGAAACGATGATGATGCCGGAACCGGTGAGCAGACCGATTCTCACCATGGTACCGCGTAAGAAGGGGCGAATGATGTCGCGGTGGGCCCCGGGGAGCAGCCCCAGAAGGGAGGTCCTGGCAGGCTTGTGAAGTACGGTTCTGATAATGCTGGTGGAAACCCTTGCATAGACAGCGATGAATATATCAAAGCGTAAGAGCAGGGCTAGAAAGGTGATCACATAATTTGCGGGATGAAAAAGCAGGGCGGCGGGAAGCCCCCAGCGGCTGTAAAGCCTTCCCACAAAGGGCAAGAACATGAGACTGATCCCATTCATCACGCCCCAGAAGTAGCTCAGAAACTCCAGCAACTTGAATTCGGTGGCATAGCTCCGATCTACGATGAAACGAAACTGATAGTTGAGGATCGGGAGGGTGATGTTCGGTAAGACGAAAAGCAGCATAAAGAACAGGATCAGTTTGGAACCCCGGATGATTTCAGGGAGCTTTTTCCACTGTTCGATGAATGACAGCGTTTTGAAATCCCGCTTTTGTTCCTGTATGCGAAATACCTGCGACTGAAAAAGGGATTCCATGAGCACCAAGGTGGCACCGGCGGCCGCAGTGAGAAGAAAGTAGACAAACAGCAGGTTATCTATGCGGATTGCTGCGGCAAGGGAAGGCGTCGCAAAACTGCCGGCCGTCACTCCGATAATACCGCCGGCGGTTATCAGCGGGAAGAGCCGCTTGGACTGTCTGGCGCTGAAAAGGTCATTGGCGAGATTCCAGAAGAGCACGCCCAGCAGCAGTTCATACTGGGCCTTCATGATGAACATCACGGGATAGAGAATCTCATATCCCAAGGGAATTACCCAGCGTAGGGCGGTGGTGGAAAACCCGCAGAAGAAAAGTGTGAAGGTGAGAAGCCGGCTGACACTGATTCGACCCAAGAGTCCGGTCAAGAGAGCCATGGAGAAGAACCCCGAGAGGGCGTTGATCAGATAGGCCCAGGGAAGGTACTCGACCCCGAACCTTTTGAGGAAGGTGGTCTCAGCGAAATGATTGAATGAGGCGCTTGCGCTGCGAATGAGCAAAGCGAGGGTGGTCACCCAAATCAAAAGCCCGATTTCATGCCGATAAACATTGAACCATTTTAGCATTTGGTATTGTTTGAAGCGGAGCGCATTTCAAAATCATAGGGATTGCGGGATATCGGTCTTTCAGATTCATCAGACCGTCATGCCGGCGGAGCGTTCCCGGGACCGCCGAAAAGCGCCAAAAAAATACCGACGATAATCGCCTGAATGATCCAACCGATCAGACAGACGCCGACCGCCCTTAAAGTGCTCTGATAATCCAACGCCTGTCTTACCGCAATGACCATGGCTATAAACATCCATATGCCGGCTATAAGAAAGACGATCCACATGAGCCCGGGAATAACGGCCAGAATTCTGAGGAGTCCGGGAGAACTGGAAAACCCAATGGTGCGAAGCAGCTCTCCATGTGTGGAGCGGGTTTGGGTCTCGGGCAGAAACTTGGTTCCGATCAGGTAGGTAAGAAAAGCCCAGATGTACCAGCCGGCAAGCGCAATGAGCGTCCCCAGCAGGATGCCTCCCATCCCGGTTTTTTCAATGGTGCCGATCCCAGCCGCCACACTGGAAAGAACCACCACCAACATCGCCTGCCCAAGGGCACCTTTGTCCGCTTCAACCTCTTCATAGATTCTTGCGTCCAATTTGGCGGCGCCGATCATGCGGTTTGTGAAAGTGGTCATCCGATCATCCTCCTTTTGAGAAAAAATTGATGCATTTTTTTG
>JAWOGN010000035.1:0-3477 GCA_046496815.1 Desulfatiglandaceae bacterium | reverse complement strand
ATCTGATTCAGCTTAATTTTAATGGAAGGAGGTTAAACGCAGAATAAAGAAGAAGTATTTGAATGTCAAGCGGAAGGCCTTTTTTCTAAAGAACAACGGGAGCGAGGAAAAGTATTGCTTTTCTTCAACAAAAAATTCAAAATCAGAGACCGATTTAGAAATTGTATCCATTTAGATTCTTGAAAAAACTCGTTTGCGTCACAGAAGGGGCCGGTAGGATTTCTTTCAAAAGCCGCCAAGGCTTCCTTCTTTCCGTAGGTATAAAAGCGTCAGCAAATTGGCAAGATCCGGGTCAAGGGATATCAGAGAGGAGTTATCATGAGATTCGTCGTTATTGGTGGGGATGCGGCGGGGATGAGCGCAGCAAGTCGCGCAAAAAGGAACATTCCCGATATGGAAGTGACCGTGTTGGAAAAGACATCGGATGTCTCTTACAGCGCCTGCGGCATGCCGTACAACATCGCCGAGCCCGAAGTCGCCATAGAGTCACTCGTGGTGCGGCAGGCGCATGTCTTTCGGGAAAGGCAGGGCATCGACCTGAGGATAGGGCATCGCGTGGAGTCGATTGACCGCACGGAAAAAGTGGTTTCCGGCGTGGATTCCGAGGGCAAGGGGTTCGAGGTCCCCTACGACAAGCTATTAATCGCAACGGGAGCAACGCCCATAATTCCCCATGTGCCCGGCACCAATCTGCCCGGTGTCATGAGTCTCAAAAGTCTTGGGGATGGGCGAAGGATCAAGGACTATATCGGCCGGCAAAATATTAAGAAGGCCGTCATCATTGGTATGGGCTATATTGCCCTTGAGATGGTCGAAGCGCTTCATGCCAGAAAGATTGCAGTGGATATGGTGAAACCCCGGCCGGTTTTCGTCCCCTGGATGAACCGGGAGATGGCGCCGGTGGTTAAGGAGGAAGTTGAGCGCCATGGCGTGAGGCTTTACGCCGGGCACAAGATTGAACGCATCGAAAATGGAAATGATACACTCAAAGTTGTATGCACTGATCTCACACTGGAAGGACAGATGGTCCTCATCGCCGTGGGCGTGCGCCCCGCCAGTGAGCTTGCCGCAGCGGCAGGTCTCGAGCTGGGTCCTGCAAATGCAATTTCCGTTGATAAAGCGGTTCGAACCTCGGATGCGGATATTTATTCAGCAGGGGATTGCGCAGACGCATTCCATGTGGTGACGAATAAGAAAACCTGGATTCCCCTCGCGCTCCGGGCCAACCGGGCGGGCTGGGCTGCCGCGGATAATGTTGCCGGTAAAGCGGTTGAACTCCAAGGCATCGTCGGCACAGCGGTATTCAAGGTTTTTGACCTGCAGGTCGCGAGAACGGGACTCAGCGTGTCTGAAGCGAAAACATTCGGATTCAATCCGGTGGAGGTTATGATCACGGCGCGCTCTCGGGCGCATGCCCATCCCGATACCAGCAACATTTATGTTCAGATGGTGGGTGATCAAGAATCGGGACGGCTTCTCGGTGCCCAACTGGTCGGCAAAGAAGGGGCTGCACACCGGGTAAACGCCCCGGCGGTCGCGCTTCACCGCAAGATGAGCGTGGCGGAATTCAGCCAGTGCGATCTGGCTTATGCGCCCCCCTTCGGTCCGACTTGGGATCCCATGCTCACAGCGGCGAATCAACTTCTGAAGAAGATGTAATATCACGCCTTTGAAACCCGGAATCACGCTTTGCCTGAAACAGCCGTAAGAACCGTGCGAAGGAAGGTGATGTCGTCCACCTGGATACATTTGACGCTCTTTTTTGCGATTGCGTGCATACTGTTTTTTGCGTTCTACCCGCATGTGGAGAACTTCTTCATTTTCTATCCTCAAGCTCAATGGGATGCCATTCCCCCGGATTTGCGTTTAAACCATGAGGATATCTACTTCAACACGGAAGATGGAAAGAAATTACATGGCTGGTTGTTTCCGACGAAAGGCCCATCTCCCGTGCTGCTCTTTTGCCACGGAAACGCCGGCAATATTTCCCACCGGCTGGACAATGTAAGGCTTTTACTGGATCACGGATTTCAGGTTTTCATCTTCGACTATAGAGGGTATGGACGCAGCGCCGGGAGGCCGTCGGAGCTCGGCATCTATCGCGACGGCTTGGCTGCATACGACTTCCTGGTGAACACCCGGCAGATACCACCCGATCGGATCATCCCCTTCGGGCGCTCTCTGGGAGCAGCGGTGGCAATAGAGATCTCTCTGCGGCGGGAGGTGAAGTCGCTGATTATGGAAAGTGCCTTCACTTCTACAAGAGAAATGGCAAAGACGATGTTCCCTTTCGGGTTTTTTGCATCCCTTCTGCCGTCGCATTACAATAACTTGGAGAAAATCGCACGGGTTAAGGTCGCCAAGCTCATCATCCATGGGGATAGAGATGAACTGGTGCCCTTTTCCATGGGGAAAAGGCTGGTTGAAGCTGCCATGGCGCCCACGTATTTCTACCCCATACGCGGAGCCGGTCACAATGATACGTATATGGTTGGCGGGAGCAAGTATTTTGAGATCCTGGCGGGCTTTTCAAGGGATTCAAGGATTTAAAGGCATCCGTCGCTTTTTCCATGAAACAGGCACACGCATCTTTAAGAGCTTCAAATGCGTTTCACATCGAGTGGGTCCTGAAGATGGCCCCCTTTTAATGATTTGAGAGATTATTGAACATCATTTCACCCAGTTCTTTGGATCGTTTGGTCGCAGCTTCCACGGCGTTGATGAGTGTGGTTCGAAGCCCGCCTTTTTCGAGCGTGTGAATCCCTGCAATGGCGGTTCCACCCGGAGACGTCACCTTATCCTTCAGTTGCCCCGGGTGCGCTTTCGTGTCTCTCAACAATTTTGCAGCGCCCAACACCGTTTGGGTCGAAAGTAGAAGTGCATCTTCCCGCGAAAGCCCCATCTTTACGCCGGCATCGGCCAATGCGTCGACGATGATAAAGATGTAGGCCGGGCCGCTGCCGCTCAGGCCGGTGATGGCATCCATAAGAACATTCTCCTCGATGAAAACGCTCGTACCCACGGAATCGAAGATGGCTTTTGCAAGCCGGACATCGCTTTTGGTGGCGTTTTTACCGGCCGCGATGGCCGTAGCGCTCTCTTTGACGGATGCAGCGATATTGGGCATAACCCGAATGAGTCGCAGCTCCTTGTTGAGGTAGGTCTCGATGGCGGCCAATGGAACCCCCGCCGCGATGGAAATGATCAATTTGCTCATATCCAGGCAGTCCGCTGTTTCTCTCATAATGGCGGCCATGATCTGAGGCTTTATCGCATAGATAACGATTTCAGATGCCTTGGCCACATCGATATTGCTTTTCTTCGTCTCAACGCCATACGTTTCTTTGATGGATTTGAGCTTTTCTTTGCGAATGTCCGAGCAGATGATATTTTCCGGTGCGGAGGATCGAGACTGGACAAGTCCACTGATAAGCGCTTCCCCCATGTTCCCGGTTCCGATGATGCCGATTTTTTTGT